>JAGQZQ010000077.1 GCA_020435415.1 Flavobacteriales bacterium | reverse complement strand
CCTGTAGTTTAATGGATAGAACGAAAGTTTCCGGAACTTTTGGTGGGGGTTCGATTCCCTCCGGGGCTACAAAAACAGTGTGGAGCAACAGCATACAGCATACAGTTCGTGGCGGTATGATTCCTTGCTCCACATTGTTTTTGTCCCTGTTGCTGTATGCAGTTGCTGTATGCTGACCTTAACTGTTACCTCCCTGTATGCTGTTGCAGTATGCAGTTGCTGCTTTGGGGCCGGAAGATGAAAAGTAAGTAGAAATACGTAGTATGTTGAATTAGAGGGGGAATTTGGTATTTTAGGGAGTGGATATGGACGACTGAAGCGCAAGAAAAAGCAAATAGCCTTCCATAATGGACGAATAGGCATGGTTTTGTTGAGTATATAGACGAGAGTTACCGGAATTTTTGGGGACTGTGCTAAACCAAACATTTCTGCACGGCACCAACTGACAAAACGGACAAATGAATTTTATAGCAATTGACTTTGAGACAGCAAACAATTTTAGGAGTAGTATCTGCTCAATGGGTGTTGCTATTGTAGAAAATGGCAAGCTGGTGGGTAGCGAACACTTTTTAATTAAGCCGACACCAAACCATTATGACAGTTTCAATTCCCTTCTTCACGGCATTGAGGACAAGCACACAAGAGACAAAAAGACCTTTAAACAACAATGGAAGGGATTGCAGAAGTATTTTAACAATCAGACAATTGTTGCGCATAACGCATCTTTTGATTGTAGCGTTTTGCGGTTTACACTTGACAGCTCAAAACTTCGTTATCCTGACCTGGACTATCACTGCACTTACCGACTATCTCAGGAGCTACTCCCACTTGGTAGTTTTCGGTTAGACAATGTTTCAAGGCATTTCAAAATAAGACTAAAACATCACAACGCTGAAAGCGATGCGAAAGCATCTGCTTTAATTGCTTTGCGACTGTGCGAGAAGCACAACGCAAACACACTTGAAGAACTTTCAACGACAATAGGTTTTAAAGTTGGAAAAATTTTCAGCGAGACAAACTCTTACAGACCTTTTTCCAAAAGATAATAATGCCAGACAGTATTAAACTTTCCGAACTTGTAAATGAAATTGACAAAGCGATTAAAAATCGCTTTGCAGGTCAAACCTTTTGGATTAAAGCGGAAATTACAGATGTGAAGAAGCAACCAGACAAGCGTTGGTGCTTTCTAAAATTCATTGAGAAAGACGGCAACTTAATAACAACTGAAATCAAAGGTGTTTTTTGGGCTAACACTTATCACAACATTGAACGCTTTGAAAAAGAAACGCAACAAACTTTTGCAAGCGGACTTGAAATAACTTGTAATGTTCGTGTGCGCTTTCACAAGCGTTACGGAATTGACTTGGAAGTTTTGGCTATTGATTACGCCTACGCAATTGGCAAGCTAGAACTTGAAAGAAAACGAACACTTGAAAGGTTGGTAAAGGAAAATCCGACTATCAAACTTCTACCAAACGGAACTTTCTCTACAAAAAATAACCGAACTGAATTAACGATGGTTTTTCAAACCATTGCTTTGATAACTGCTCCGAACTCTGACGGACAAAGAGATTTTAATAAGGTCATTGATAAGAACAAATATGGTTATGCTTTTTCAGTTACTCCATTTCTGACAACAATTCAAGGCGACAACGCCAGCCAACTTATTTTAAAGCAACTCAAACTCATTGAAGCGAGCAAAGAAAAATTTGACGTTGTTGTAATTGTTCGTGGCGGTGGTTCAGACATTGACTTCAAATCATTCAACGACTATGAACTTGCAAAAGCAGTTGCGATGTTTCCTACTCCTATTCTCACAGGCATTGGGCACGACAGAAACACAAACATTGTTGACTTGATGAGCAGGCAACACAAAACACCAACGGAAGTTGCGACTTACATCATTGACAATAATATGAACTTTGAAGCTGAGATTGACGAATTGAAAGAAAGATTTTTCCAAAGAGTTGATGAACTTCTTGACGATGCAAAAGATGAATTAGCGAGTATGAAGCAACGAATAAAGAATTTACATCCGACAACAATTTTGAAAAAAGGTTTTGCAATTATCAAGAGCAACAACAAAATTCTAACAGACACGAAGAGAATAAAAGTAAATTCGGAGTTGCAGACAATTATGCAATCAGAAACAATAACCAGCACCGTAACAAGGAAGATAAAGAATGAAAAAGGAATTGACCTTTGACAAGGCATTCAACGACTTAGCAGAACTTGTTGAGGAAATTGAAGACGATGAAATAAAAGTTGACACCCTTGCTGCAAAAGTTAAACAAGCAAACGAGCTGATTAAGTTTTGCGAAACAAAACTGCGGACAATCAAAACTGAAACGACAAAACTCCGTAGAGGAAAGTAAAACTACGTTAACAAGGGCGGACCAATAAATAACATATTGATGAAAAGAACCTTCTTATACTTCGGAACTGTTCTATGTTTATTAGCAATATGCTCTTGTGGATCAATCATCAACCCAGACCAACGAGTTGAAGAAAAATTCCGATTGGCAACGACCGAGGACGGTTCGTCAACTTATGGAGACTATTTCACGAAATTAGCTGGTCTTCGGGGAGAAGTTAAATACCAGGTCTTCACAGCGCAAGGAGAAACAAATCCAGATATTAAAGTTATTCAGGTGGACATTGATAAAAAGAATGATTCTGTAGAATATAAGACAGCCAAAATCCAATACCAGTTTAATGAAAAGACAGGATTTGTCAAGCTTGCATATTTAGAAGTAAATGGTGAAGCTCAAAACCTGCTAATGGGTTCAATGAGTCTCGGATTGATGATGATGGAATCAACTCTCAAATAGGTTGCCACCAACGAAAAAATAATGACGGCTATCAGTAGAACCGGATACATACCGAGGCGTCTTACGAATATGACAATAAGGGAAATCATATAGCCGATTAAGATGCAAAACAAAAGGACGTGCTCCCTTCGGTGGGTGCACATGCCACTGTTAAGAAGTTTTGCAAAATAACTTGTATTCGCGTAACTGTAAACTTTGGTTGTATGAACGAAAAGGGGAAGATGCTACTTAAATTTCAACTTCCGGATTTTGCCGAAATAACGCAAGATGGGCAACAAATGCTGCTTGAACGGATTGTCAAGCATAATGGAATTTGGAAGATAAATAAATACGATTCTGATACGGTTTTTCCAAGTGATCCACATGCTGACCGAGTTGACGCACCTGAGAAGCTTAACTTGTACACTGGAGACGTATATTCAAAAATAAATAAACAACATTTATACACGCTTCCCAAAAAGGCGATGAAATTTATCTACAATGAAATCATGGCTTGTAAAGAGGAAGAGATTAAAAACAAACTGATTGATAATGCTGCTATGATTACTTATCTATAATATCAGTAGGCACAATCCATGATAAATTTTGCCAGGGAGCTACCTGAGCATTTCATTTAGAAAACTTATATAGAAATGGACACCTCTCTTTTAAAATTCGGACTACTCTGCCTGAGCAGTCTCGTGCTTGGGACCTATTCTTCGTGCGACGTTCGAGAACCAAAGGATGCTGCCCACAGTACTGCTTCTAATATTTTTAATCTGGATTGGGAGATATCAAGAAATATTCAAATTAAGGAAGGGCAAGTGTTCTTCAGTGGTGAACCTGCCCTCTGCACGGGAGATTCTATTGTATCTTTAAGCTTCAATGATTCCGGCAAAGTAGTTTTTCCTTTTCATATAGAAACATCTGACACCTGCTATCTTGAGATGTTTCCTTCTGAAATCTATGTTGAAAAAATCGGGAGCAAAAACTATTTGTTCATAGACGGGGTAGACCTCTTGGTTGGAGACCGGTCTTCTCTAAACAACGACATTAGTATAAGGCATATACCCGAAAGGAATATAGAGGTTGAAGGAATCCGATTCAATGTAATGCCTGAAACCTTGGTTGATCTTGGGTATATAACTACGGATACAACTGATAAGAAAAGCTATGTAAATGTCCATCAAGACTATGAAAGTTTTCTGGATAATGGAAGACATGGAAAAGCAATCCGATTTAGTACACAAAAGGATAAAATTAAATATATACTTGTACTATACGAATCCCTTGTGGAAAGAAATAGCGAATTTAAGCGGTTACGTAATATTCTACGATTAACAAGGCAACCGAATGATATTAGTAATGATGATATGTCAGGTGCTTATTATTATGGTAATGGATACCAAGTTGGAATAGGAATAACTAATAGCCATTATTTTCTGATTATTACTGATGAACTTGGAAGTAGGTTCGCCCTATTGCAGGCATACGGCGATATGTGATTCCCTCAATCATGTTGTAACCCTCCCCAAATACCAACCTCCTTATTTTTTACCGAAGAGTTTAGGGATTTTTTTCTTGACCGCAGACAACTCATCAATCCCTTTTCTCAGGAAGTCCACCATTTCCTTAGCATGGTTTTTTCCATCGAGCACAAACGCCGCAAGTGGTTCGTATTTCCCTATATACCAATAATCGGAATCAACATCTCCCTGCTCCCATAAAGGGAGTATGGCCTTGATTTGCTTCGATAGGTCTTTATCCAGACCCGTTACGCTAATACCAATGCATACATCATCATGGTGATCTTCCCAGTCCCAGTAGTAACCATACGATATTTCAGCCCACGAGTCCCTATTCCCGGTCTCCTGATAGTTTATGTATCGGTTATTAATAAGTCGTGTACTTCTTGATGAATCTTTTGACGGTTTCCCAAAATTCTTTTCGTAGTACGGCTTTACCTGATTAAGTACTTCATCCATTTTTAACAGTACGGTGCCAAATGACTGCATCGTCACAATGTCACTATATCTGAATTGTGTGTCCATATCCATATTCTGTTCGCTTAGGTAGGTTTGTAGCTGTTTAGTGATCTCACTTGAATCATCATCTATCAGTCCAATGATGTCTTTCCACCGAAGTAACTTTAGGTATTTTTCTTCCTTGTATTCGTAGTACTTCGTTAGAAATATCAAGTGTTTATTTTGAGCCTTCTTCTTATCCAGTATCTTAGCATAGTCAGCGAGTTGATTTGCTCTTTCATTTGAATCCACTTTACACTCAATAACAATTACTGTATTGTCAAAAGCCATTAATATATCAGGCCTACCGTATTTAGCATCTACAACTTGTGTTTGTATTGATATGGCAGAACCAGGATATGCAATGCCGACTTTTTCAAGGAATATCTGAGCAAACCGTCTGTCATTTTGTAATGCGAATGCGAAAATCTCTATCAAATAATTTTCGCGATTGTTCTTGCCATCCTTTTCCCGATAAGAGTAAATTCTCGAAAAGATTGACAGGCTCATGTCATAATAGAGATTTATTCAGTAGCCAGCCAAGATAAGCCAATCCTTTGATTTCGTAAAAACCCCGTAAGGAAAATTGTTCCGTAATAGCCCGGAAATGACCCGAATGGCATAACGCCTCCGTCACCCCGCCATCAAAAAATGGTCAAAAATGGTTATTTTTGGATCAAAGCAGTAGTTTGGAATCAGGATATGGACTGCCTCCTATGGGCTACAAAGATAGTTTGGAGCATACAACAACAGCATACAGTTTGGTATCAGGAGCTTTATGCTCTTGTTGCTTTTATCCCTGCTGTAGCATGCTGACTTTTCGGGCATTTATTTCGCCTCTATAATCACCTTCAAATCCCCCATCGGGTTCGATTTTCGTCCCCTTCGGTCTACACTTCAAAACGCCACCCTTCGGGACGGCGTTTTTTCGTTTCGCCCCGTCGGGAAGCCTACCCTGCAGGCTGGCTCCTCCCTAAAATGCTCCACTGGAGCATTTCTTAACGGTCGGCCCTCTCCGGGGCTACAAAATCAGTTTGGAGCATACAGTGTGAGCATACAGGAGCAACAGAAGCTTCCTGCTCCAAACTGATTTTGTCCCTGTTGCAGTATGCTCAAACTGTATGCTGACATTACAGTTAAGTGACTGCCAAAAGTCACCTCTGCAACTTCCAACATCACTTTAGCCCACTCTCTCAACCCGGAATGTTCAGATTTGTCAAAAATCCGATCTAACCCTCATGTTCGACTTTGAAAAACTGAAGGTCTATCACAAAGCGAAGGCATTCAACCAGTCTGTGCAGGCCTTCCTGAAGAACAATCATCTCGACAAGATCACCACCCATCAACTCCATCGTGCTTCATTCAGCATCATGCTTACCTCTCCACTTTTAAAGCCCGCTTTTGACTTATCCCGGCTTGCCATCATAGGAAGTCGCAAATTGCGACTTCCTGTTATCCAATACCAAAAATGAAACCTGACCATTCCGTCCTCCCTGCAGATAAGACCGACCGCGCTATCCTGATGATCCGTGGCTATCGGATTATGCTGGACAGCGACCTGGCCGACCTTTACCAGGTCCCCACCAAACAACTGAATCAGCAGGTTAAACGGAATATTGACCGTTTCCCGGAAGACTTCATGTTTCAATTGACCGACAAGGAAAAGACAGAGGTGGTCACAAATTGTGACCACCTCCGGAAGCTGAAATTTTCTCCGCACTTACCTTATGCTTTCACGGAACATGGCGCCGTGATGCTGGCCGGGATCCTGAACAGCCACACAGCAGTGCAAGCCAGCATACATGTTGTGAGGGCTTTTGTAAAATTGAGAGCATTATTGGCGACCCATCAGGAACTGGCCCGGAAACTGGATTCCATGGAACAGAAATACGACAAACAATTCAAGGTTGTTTTTGACGCACTCCGTGAGCTCATGTCCACCCCTTCCCCCACACGAAAAGCCATCGGGTATAGGATACATCCCAAACAGGAAAAGAAAGGCTAACACCTTCATAAGGCTCTTTCCTTATTGCCTGCCGTCACACCGGCCCAGGCGCCGGCAGGCAGGCATACAGGAGCTCCGGTTCACCGTATGCTCTTGGTGTTTTTGCCCTGTTGCAGTTGCTGTATGCTGAAAATCTTCTCCGGAGGGAGCTTGCCCGGCTGACTTGCCTGGCTAATACATGACAGAAATCAAACCCCATAACGTTACAGCTTTCGAAGCTTATTTATCTCCTTCTGAAAATCTTTCTTCATACACTTCAAAAAACATTCATAAACCTTCTCATCTTTGTTAAGCTCTACAAGAAAACCTTCAAGATATTGTTCCAGTGAATTCTGCAAACGCACAGGATTAACCACAATACAATCATCCACTAACGCTACAGGCTTCTGAAAATCTTCATCATAAGAAAACTGCCCAAGATTTTTTATATGGCCCTCATGTAGCAATCCGTGGCGGAAATTCACGTACAATTTATCGGACACTACCACATCAAGTCTTAAGTACTTTTGACACCATGTTTCAAATCTCTTATCTCCTTTCTTTGTACTCCCGGTAGAATATCTCGCTAAAGCATCAATAAGTAGCAGTTCCAGTGCACCTGCTGCAAAAGCATACTTGGCAACATTTAACTCTGCGATAGGCATCAAATAGTAATGCCGTATTCTTTCTTCAAAAGCCTTTAAAACCTGCTCTTTGTTTTCTAGGTCCAGATCACATAGAAGCACGCTTGGGGAGAAATAAATTTGTCCAGCAATATTCATATTCAAAGCTATTTAAGCCAAAAGGAAAACCTCTACACCTATGACTTTTAATATCAACTCAATATATCAAATCCGGGTTTTTTATTTCAACCATTAATAACTCCAATCTTCATGCTTTACAGGAAGCCTGTTCAACGTTTCCCTGTTCAGCCGCCAGTTGGGCATAAAGCGGTCCATGTATGCCACGAACCGATCATTGTGATTGCGCTCGAAAAAGTGGACCAGTTCATGAACAATGATGTATTCGATACAGGCGATCGGTTTTTTTGTCAATTCCAGGTTGAGCCAGATACGCCGATCCTTTTCATTACATGTGCCCCATTTGGTACGCATTGCCTTAATGCCCCACTCCTTTGCCTCAACGCCAACTTCATCTTGCCATATCTCCAATAGCTGAGGAACAATCTTCTTGAGTTCACGTCGATACCATTCCTTCATCGCACGGGCACGCTGGTTCTGGTCAGCGCCGTGTTTCACGTAAAGTTCGAGGAACTTCTTGTTGCGGACCACAACCTTGTTGTTGCCGGAATGTTCAATTACCCTGAGCAGGTAGCGCTTTCCGAGGAAATAATGACTCTCGCCGTTGACGTATTCGCGCGGAGCTTCGCGTTCTTGTTCACGAAACCTCTTTTGATGCTTTTTGATCCAGGAAATCTTTGAGACAGCGAACAACCGGATGGACTCGTCATCCATTCGTTCGGGGGCAGATACACGCACACGACCCATTGGCGGGTAAACAGCAAGGTGCATGTTCTTGATGTCCTTACGAACTACCTCGAGTTCGAAGTTGCCCACCTTGATCTTCCCGTCACTAATATTCATCCTGATTCCTGATGATTTCAAAAATGTTATCTATATCATAGTTATCCGGCAATACTTTCTTCACTGCATTCTTCACTTCGCGCTCCTTGATGCGGTTTCCACGCCACCCGTCTTTCTTTACATAACGAACGGCTTCATCCGCTGCAGTGGTTAGTTCTTCATTCTGATCCAGGTTGTCATAAAGCGCTCTTTTGGCGGGTGTATTTAAGGAAGAAGGATACGCATCCGACATTTCCGGTTTTTTTACAAGTTGGGTCAATTCCACCACGCGCTTCAGGTATTCTTCATAAGCCATGGCATCTACGCGCCGGTCTTGAATCAGTTCGTCAAGAAGATGAGACATCCTTTCAAAATACTTGGGGTTGGTTGGCCTTTCCTCAATGATGACTTTCCTCAGGTTGTTTTCAATGGTTTCGGCAACTGCTTCTTTATCCTTCCGGATACCATCTGGCAATCCCTCCACGGCATCCGTACCTCGTTCAACAATCAGGTCAATCAGTGACAGATCATCGAAGGCAGAAATTTTCCGGCTGGAATCCGCTGAAATGTACATATCAATCAGCTGACGCATCCCCGGCTCATAGGCCTTGAGGTCAATGTAATCACCGCTGGCTTTTTTGATCTCATCGCGGAGGTTGGTAAAGAATGTGACACGCTCTTTGATCCTTTCAGCCTGCTCAGATGAATATCCCGCACGGGGCATCTCATTGGCAATATTTGCATACCCCCGAATCAAAGCCACCACCTGCTTGTAAAGGACCACGCGTTTTTCTTCGGTCTCTTTCAGTGCATGTTCATTCTCCGGGTCGCCACAGAAATAGCGAATGAAGCTGACAGAATCTTTCGGATGAACCGGCTCGCACAAGGTTTCGCATGCCTCCATGGCGTCTTCCAGGCGGGAACGGGAAAGTTCCAGGCGATCCTTCAGCAGCCCGTCCACATCATCTTTCTCATATTGACCGAAAGCTTCAGATGTGTAATCGTGGATCGAATTTTCAAGGCTCTTGAACAGGTCTTTATAGTCGATGATATACCCAAAATCCTTGTCCTCGGAATCCAATCGATTCACCCGGCAGATGGCCTGGAAGAGGCCGTGATCCTGCATACTTTTGTCGATATATAGGTATGTGGCAGGCGGTGCGTCAAAACCGGTGAGCAATTTATCCACAACAATGAGCAACTTCATCCTGGCCGGTTCATGAATGAACTGGCGCTTGACTTCCGCTTCAAATTCCTCGGTGGATTTTTTCCCGATCATCTTTTTGTAGATGTCGTGCTTGTGTAATTCTTCCGTTGCACCGGCTCCGGTTTCTTCTCCTTTGATCCTGGCCGCGCTCGGTTCATAGGAGGTTACAATGGCGCATTCCCTGAATCCGACAGCCTGGAACAATTCATAGTATTTGCAGGCTTCATACACACTGCCCGCAACCAACAATGCATTGCCTTCGCCGGTACATAACCGGGGCTTCACTTTGAAATCTTTCAGCACATCAAAAACGATCTTTTCCAATCGGGATTTGGAACTGAGTATCTTGCGCATGGTGCCCCAGCGTTTCTTGAGTTCCACCCTGGCCACATCTGTAAGGCCTCTCGTTTCCGCATCAAACCATTCATCGATGCTTTGCTGGTTCGTGATGTGCTGGTCCACGTCCCGTGCTTCATACTGCAGGTCGAGAACGACTTTGTCCTGAACCGCCTCATCAAACTTATATGTGTGGATGTATTTGCCGAAGACCTCCAGGCTCGTTTTCTTGTCTTTTTTCAGCAAGGGCGTGCCGGTGAAGCCAATGAACAGGGCATCGGGCAGAATGGACTTCATGGCTTCGTGCAGAATACCACTTTGCGTGCGGTGGCATTCATCAACAAAAACATAAATGTCACCTTTTGCTTTGAATTCTTTAGGCAAGCTTTTCCGAATCTCTTCTATGTAGCTGGCATAATCACCTTCTTCCCTGGTTCCGAACTTGTGTATCAGGGAACATAGCAGCGGATCCTCGTTTCTGTTCAACCGGTCAATCAAGTGCGCTCCGCTTTTAGCCTGGGTCATTTCTTCGCCGGCGTCTCTGAACACGCGCACGATCTGCTTGTCCAATTCATCCCGGTCTGTGATGATAACCACCCGCGAATTGTTGATGTTCTCCCGTATCCATTTCGCCATCCACACCATGGTCAGGCTCTTGCCGCTGCCCTGGGTGTGCCAGATGATGCCACCTTCCCGACGGTTAATATAGGACTGGGATTCCTTGACGCCGAAGTATTGGTGTGGGCGGCATATCTTTTTTGTGCCGGCATCGAACAAGGTGAATTCATGTATGATTTCAAGAAAGCGTTCCTTGTTACAAAACTGTACAAGGTGTTTGTCCAGCAGGTGATCAAAGGATTCGTCGCTCTTTTCCTTCCAGGTCAGGTAATACTTTTCCGGCGTTTCGATGGTGCCGTACCGCAGCCCTTCCGTATCATTCCCTGCCATGACCAGTTGCATGGTATGGAAGAATTCCCGGATGAAAACGGACTTCTGGTTGTCCAGGTTCTGGCGGATGCCTTCGGCAACGGATACGGTGCCGCGTTTCAGTTCGATCACGCCCAGGGCAATGCCATTCACATAAAGCACAATGTCCGGGCGTTTCTTGTTCTCGCCCTGGACAGAGACCTCTTCGGCAATGGCGAAATGGTTGCTCAGGGGCTCCTCCCAATTGATCAGCCAGACGGTTTCCTTGTTCTCACCGACCTCTTCGCGGACCTTGACACCGTAGCGGAGCATGCCGTAGACTTCCTTGTTGACTTCATACAGGCTCCGGCTTTGGTCACCGGCAGCTTTCTTGATCTCGAAGACGGCGCGTTTGATCAGGCTGTCACTGTATCCTTGTTTGGCAAGGAAGGCGGTCAGGTATTCCTCTTCAACGTTGCTGTTGCCTTCGCGGTCTCCCCAATTACCCAGGCAGGTCCAATCCAGCCGGTCCCGCATCAGTTGCAAAACACGGTTTTGGGTGACTCTTTCCAGCTGGCCTACTTTGCTCATGTTAGTCTTTGAAAAGTTTGAAGTTCACCTGGTAGCGGTAAAACTCGATGTTGGTGGTGACTGATAAGGCACGTTTGATCCGTAGGTCGTCATCTAAACCGATTATCACACCTTTCACCTCTTGGTTGACTTCAGCCAACTCTTCCTTCACATAGCCCATGTATCGTTGGATCTGGCCGACCACATTGTCGCTGACCCGGCCTTTCTTCAGTTCAACCACCAGCAAGGTTTTTTGATCCTTACTGATGGCCAGGATATCAATAGGTCCTGTATCGCTGGGATATTGTTGGCCGACTAATTCTCCGTCTTCCGCATAAATATCATAGCCTTTTCCCAGTTCTGTATTGTTCCAGTTCTGTACCAGGAAATCTTCGAGGTGTTTTTCAAGGGCGAAGGTTGACGGGTCTTCGATCTCATTCGTTGTAGCGATGATGGTAGGCGGCTTGTTGCCACCGATCAGTTCTTCAATTTCCTCAGCGTATTTTGTGACATCACTGATGGTGCCAATGGAACCGGTTGAGTTTCTCAGGCCTTCGCTCATCGCGGTGCGGTCAATGGTTATAGGATACCACTTGACACTTCTTCTATGCGGGAGCTCGTGACCTGGGTGGTAGTGATAGGCCGAATCCACGCTGCCAATGTAATATGCTCCTTCACCATCAGGGCATAATACGATATCGCCCTGATGGATGCCTTTGCATACCGTCCATAGCATGCCGCATGCCAATCCGGCGGAAACCTTGCTTTTATTGGGTCGGGTAGATAACCATTTCGGAATGTACTCTTTATTGAAATCGCGCCAGTTCTCGGGAAGCTTGGCTGTAAGGTCTTCGTCAATACCGAAGTTGGCCCCGATAAAGTTGCCTTCGTAGCATTCTTTTGCGTAAACACTTTTCGGGCCGAGCATGATGCGTTTGTACTGTTTCATATCAGGCGGGTTTTTCCTGTTAGGAGTTCCTGCATCATGCCCTGTTTAAGATCCTTATACTTTTTCAGAGTTCTATTTGCTTTGTCAATATCGCGGTCCAAGGAGTACAGCGATTCCGCAATTAGTTTTTGCTCAGCTAACGAGGACGGGAGCCAGTATCGAAAATTCACAAAATCCTTTTGGTATAAGTGCGAAATTGTTGAACCGGCAGCCAATTTTGCAAGGAAGTCATTGAATTGGTCCGATAGGAGTAGGTAGTAAAAGAATAAGGTATGAAAGGAATTGTTTATTGGACGGAGCACAAACACGCCGCTATTTAGTGTAGTTGGATGTTTTACTTTATCGATATAAGCAACTTTACCGATGGTTCCATCTTTTGTTATAAGAACATCTCCTTCTCTTACTTGAATGTTGCGATCCTGATCATACCTGGTTTTTTCAACGAAAACACAGTTATCCCAATCGATAAAGCCATCAACAAAGTCTGTCCCCGTGATAAGGCCATACTCCCCAGAATCTAAATATTCAGCTGTCGTCAATCCTTGCCAACCAATCCTTGCTTTTAAAATTGCCCTGTCACCTAATTTTTGTCGAATCCAATTTTCCTTAGGCTTCAACAACTCCTGCATCACCCCTTGCTTGATCGCCTTCTTCTTTTCGATCAGCTTGGACAGGGATTGAATCAGATCGTCCACATCACTCAGGGCCGTGGCGATGGCGCGTTGTTCGGTGAGGGTTGGGGGGAGGGGTACCTTGATTGACTTAACATCGTCTTTATACAAAGCTCCCAATGTAGAACTGGCATTTTTACTCAGAAGCTGAAGCTGCCCACCACGCGAACTAAAAAAAAAGTAAAGAAACCGGGGGGTTGAATGTTGGTTAATCTTGAGCAGATAGAGATTAGGTGCAACGGTCGCAAACTTTGTTTGCATCTTGAACAGATAAACCTTTCCGATATCACCTCTCTTTAAGAAGAGGAGCTCACCACCAAATAGGGCCGTTTTTTTAAGGAACTTGTAAGACTCTCGATCAACATACCGGACGTCGGCAATGTTGGTGTCATTCTCCAAATCGGTTGACCGAACATACCACGCATATTCTGGATGATCGAAGACGGTTACGTTTTCAGCAACTGATGCGAAGCTACCGTTAGCGTCATAGTCCGTGAGCAAGTCCAGCAGATCACGAACATCCACAAGCTCCCAATCCTCGGGAATCAATCCAACCTCGGTCTGCTTGTATTTGGACTCCACTAACTCCATTCCAGTCCCATTTGCTGTAAATGCCCTTTGACCTTTTCCTCCAGTTCCTTGGTCTGGCTGTCCAGTTCGCTGAGTGTGGACTCGTACCGTTCGGCCAGTTCCTTGATCCGGGCGGTAAGCCGCTGGGAAATGGCATCGATTTCCTGTTGGATGGCATCCTGGATGGAGGCCAACCATTTGTCGTCCACGACCAGAGTCTTGACTTCATCTTCCGATAATTGCCTATACTGTTCGATCACCTGTTGGTCGAGTTGCTGACTGCGGTCTTTGAGTTCTTTCTTGGCGGTGGCCTCCTTCTCCATGAGGGCCTGGTATTGGAGGAGAATCTCCCGCTCATCTTCAAACTCCTTGTCGCCCTTGATCTCTTTGAGCCGGGCCGTCAGGGTGCCTTTGGTGATCTTGCCTTTGTCGTTCAGCGCTGAGGAGATCAATCCTTCGTCGCCGCCGTGTTCCTCGACGATCTCTTCCATCTGCTGGCCGAAGGATTCCAATTCGGCGGATAGTTCATCGATGGCCTTTTGTTCTTCTTTGAAGTAGCGCGCAATGACGAGCGGTTTGGGCACCAGCTCGCAATCGAACTCGCCCTTCTTGATCTTGCCCTTGGCATGGGTGATGGGCTCCAGGGTGGCCACCCAGCCGTCTTCGATGAGCATGTAGATGTCATCCTTCATCTCATCGTTCCAGTAATCCATCAGGTGCTGGTACATGTCGTACGGGTCCACCAGGTCCTTGCCACTGTATGCTTGCAGCAATTCTTCCGAAATGGCTTGGATGAATTCCCCGGCCTGGGTCTCTGTGTTGATCTTCTTCAATTGGTCGTATACCGCATCTTTCCACTGGTTGAAGACGGCATCCAGAACAGCGCTGTACGACTTGAATTCTTCGTGTCCGAAGATCATTTCCCTGACATCTGTTTTGTCCACCTTCAGGTTAAAATACTTGGGGCGGTTCGGTGCAAACAGATCGGCACGCATGGCCGGGTACACCTTCCAGTATGTGGATAAGCCATCCACATCACGCTCGGGAATACCGCCTTGCAGGTGTCCGCTCAGGTCCTGGATGTCTTCTTCTTCCTGGCTGTCGATATAGCGGGGAATGTTCAGGTTGTACTCATTGGATTCGATCTCGGAAAGGGGCACCAGGCGGGAGAACTTGTCAATCTGCTGTTGCTTGTTGAACACATCCACGATGCAGTGCAGGTCCTGTTCACGCAGCCGGTTCTTGTTGCCGTCCTTGATGAAGCCCTTGGAGGCATCGATCATGAATACGCCCGTGCGTGAGACGGCGTTTTCCTTGTCGATCACGATGATGCAGGCTGGGATGCCCGTGCCGTAGAAAAGGTTGGCAGGAAGTCCGATCACGCCCTTGATGTAACCTCGTTGGATGATGTTTGTGCGAATGCGCTCCTCGGCTCCGCCCCGGAAGAGGACGCCGTGGGGCAGGATGATGGCACCCTTACCGGTACTTTTCAATGACTTGATGATGTGCAGCAGGAAGGCGTAGTCGCCATTCTTTGCCGGCGGAATGCCGAAGCCCTCGAAACGGTTGTACTCGTCGGAATCCGGTTCGAATCCGCTGCTCCATGACTTGGCGGAGAACGGCGGATTGGCCACCACAAAGTCGAACTTTTTCAAAGATCCGTCTGACTCTTTCCAGTGCGGGCTGGCCAGCGTGTTGCCTTTCCAGATTTCGGCGGTGGGGCTGTTGTGCAGCCACATGTTCATTACGGCAAGGGCCTTGGTGGCATTGTCATTCTCTTGCCCATAGATGGTCAGGCCTTTGGGGGCTTCATCAGCCACCTTCAACAGCAGTGATCCCGAGCCGCAGGTGGGGTCATAGACCGTCTGGTCCTGACTGCTGTCTTTCTTCACGCCGATCACCTTGGCCAGGATCCGGGACACTTCGGCCGGTGTATAGAATTGGCCTTTGCTCTTACCCGACTCGGTGGCGAAGTGGCGCATCAGGTATTCGTAGGCATCGCCCAGGATGTCATCGCCATCCGCCCGGTTCTTGCTGAAGTTGAGGGCGGGATTTTCAAAGATACCGATCAGCTTGGTCAAACGGTCCACCATCTCCTTGCCTTTGCCCAGCTTCTCTTCA
>JAGQZQ010000076.1 GCA_020435415.1 Flavobacteriales bacterium | reverse complement strand
TCAGGTTCACGCCGGTTTGATTGGCCAGACAAATCAACACAAACAACACGTCCGCCATCTCTTCAGATAGTTTTTCATGCGAACCGTTCTCACCTTCTTTGAACGACTGATCGCCATACTTGCGGGCAATGATACGCGCCAGCTCACCTACCTCCTCGGTTAGCATCGCCATGTTGGTGAGCTCACTGAAATAACGGACACCTACCTCCTGTATCCATTGATCCACTTTTTCCTGGGCCTGATCCAATGTCATTATTCCTTGTTTTTACTGTCAATACTTATGGTTACCGGACCATCGTTTATCAAAGCCACTTTCATGTGCGCACCGAAAACTCCTGTGGGAACCTTCCTGCCCAATTCAGCAGAAAGATGTTTGACGAAACTTTCATATAAAGGAACGGACACCTCCGGCGGGGCCGCCTTGATATAGGAAGGACGATTGCCTTTCTTTGTGCTCGCATGCAAGGTAAACTGACTAACCACCAATGCCTCCCCACCCGCATCAACCAATGAAACATTCATTACACCGGCCTCATCCGGGAAGATACGCAACCGGGCGACCTTTCCTGTAAGCCATAGGACATCCTCCTCGGTATCCGCGGCTTCCACACCAACAAACACAAGCACACCGGTACCTATGGCGGCATGTATCCGGCCCTCAATCGTGACCGAAGCCTCTTTCACCCGCTGTATCAGAATACGCATAATATATTGTTCTCAGGTTTCACTCTCCTTCCAATATACCCAAATAACTCTGGTATCTGGTAGCATGAAGTGTTCCTTCTTCCAATGCCCTGATCACGGCGCAACCTGGTTCATTTACGTGCAAACAGTTATTGAACCTGCAACCGGGAAGAAGTTTCCGCATTTCAATAAAGTAGTGTGAAACCTCCTCTCTGGGTATATCCACCACCCCTAATTCTTTGATGCCCGGCGTGTCAATCATATATCCACCGCCCTTCATGGGGTGCATTTCCGCAAACGTAGTGGCATGCATGCCTTTGTTGTGCACCGTTGATATCTGGCGGGTCACCGGATCCAGGGTTGGGTCCAGGCTTTTAATGAGGGTGGATTTTCCCACACCCGAATGGCCACTCAGGAGATTTACCTTTCCCAACATCGCCGCCCGCAATTTCTCAACATCTCCATGCAACGCCGAAATAACCAGCACCGGGTATCCTATGGACTCATAAAGGGTAACCATTTCGTTTAAATCACCGGACGAGGTTCCTTCGAAAAGATCCGCTTTATTAAATACCAGTGTCACCGGTATGTGGTAGGCTTCTGCTGTTACGAGGAACCGGTCGATAAAGCCATGAGAGGTCCTGGGGTGATCAGCGGTTACGATTAAAAATGCCCTGTCGATATTGGCAGCGATAATATGACGCTGACTGCTTAGCTTGGTGGCCTTTCGGATGATGTAGTTCTTACGCTTATCAACGGCTGCGATCCACCATTCACCTGTACGCTCCTCCATGGTCACATGATCACCCACCGCTACCGGATTGGTGGTCTTCATACCTTCCAGGCGCATTTTACCCCTAACCCTACAGGTAAATACTTCACCGTTCTCGTTTCTGACGAGGTAATGACTACCGGTGGATTTGAGTACAAGACCTTTCAATGGTTGAAGGTTTAAAGTTCAAGGTTTAAGGTTCGGCCAATATCGGAAGAATGGCGAAATGGTTTGAGGTTTAACGTTTAAAGTTTAGCGTTGGGGCGCGTGAAGTTTGAAGCATTGATCATAAACCCCATGGACACACATGCGAAAGTTGGCTCCAAATCGTACCTTTGGTGCATGTCGATTTCCGTCAAACATATCACAAAAACCTACGGCCGTCAGAAAGCTCTGGACAATGTAAGCTTTGAGGTGGGTGCATCCGAAGTTGTCGGGTTTCTGGGACCTAACGGTGCGGGAAAGTCCACGATGATGAAGATCCTTACCTGCTTCATTCCACAAACGGATGGCGATGCAAGCGTATGCGGATACAATGTGGTGGACCACGCGCTGGATGTCAGAAAAAATGTGGGCTATCTTCCCGAACACAACCCATTGTACCTGGACATGTATGTAAAAGAATACCTGGCATTCGTAGCCGGATTGCATCATATGAAAGGGAAACAGGTTCTGCAAAAGGTGAGTGAGATGGTACACATGACCGGACTCGGCCTGGAACAACATAAAAAAATTGGTGCATTGTCGAAAGGATACCGGCAAAGAGTAGGTCTTGCACAAGCCATGATCCATGACCCCAAAGTGCTGATCCTGGACGAACCTACTTCCGGACTGGACCCTAACCAACTCCGGGAGATAAGACAGCTTATAAAAGACATCGGACGGCACAAGACCGTCATGCTTTCTACCCATATCATGCAGGAGGTGGAAGCGGTGTGTGATCGTGTGATTATCATTAACCGGGGAAAGATCGTGACCGATAAGCCGGCGGGAGAACTCAAGGCAGGCATGGGAAATAATCAGATCGTTAGCATCGAACTGGAAGGGCATGTCGCCATCTCCCTTCTGGAAACCATCCCGGGTGTAACCCGCGTGCATGAAGAAGGGGGAGGTAAATTCAAACTTGAATCCGACGGTACGGATGACCTGCGTACAGCCGTTTTTCAGTTTGCAGTGCAGCATGAACTGAGTGTACTCTCCTTACAAAAAGAAGTGATCGGACTGGAAGAAGTTTTTCAGCAACTGACCCGTTAGGCAAACCGATCTATCTTTATTTACAGCGATATCTCGATAGGCAGACTGCTTTTTGTTTCCGGATATTCTATTAAATTTGTCAACCCAACCCTAAAACCAACTTGATCTTATGCCATATCTTTTTACGTCAGAATCCGTTTCAGAAGGACACCCCGACAAGGTTTCAGACCAAATTTCAGACGCACTGCTTGATGCATTCCTTACCCAGGATGAGAATTCCAAAGTAGCTTGTGAGACATTGGTTACAACCGGCCTGGTGGTGCTGAGTGGTGAAGTAAAAACAACCGGATACATTGACGCACAAAAGATTGCCCGTGAGGTTGTGAAACGTATCGGTTATACCAAGTCCGATTATATGTTCGACTCCGAATCGTGCGGTGTGATCAGTGCCATCCATGAACAATCTCCTGATATCAACCAGGGCGTGGAACGGAAAAAGGAAGAAGAACAAGGTGCCGGTGATCAGGGCATGATGTTCGGTTATGCAACAAACGAAACAGACAACTATATGCCGTTGGCCCTGGATCTGGCCCACGGACTTCTCATTGAACTTGCAGCTATCCGTAAGGAAGGTAAACAAATGAAATACCTGCGTCCGGATTCAAAGTCACAGGTAACCATTGCATACGACGACGATAACAAGCCTTTGTATATCGATACCATCGTGATCTCCACGCAACACGATGACTTCGACACGGAAAAGAAGATGTTGGACAAGATCAAAAACGATGTTCAAAACATCCTGATCCCGAGGCTGACTAAAAAGCTTCCTGCCCGTGTGAAGAAGTTATTCAACAAAAAGTACAAGTTGCTTGTGAACCCTACCGGCAAATTTGTGATCGGCGGTCCGCATGGTGATACGGGTCTGACCGGAAGAAAGATCATTGTGGACACGTATGGCGGCAAGGGCGCTCACGGTGGCGGGGCATTCTCAGGAAAAGACTCATCAAAAGTTGACCGGTCCGCCGCCTATGCTACACGTCATATTGCCAAGAACCTTGTGGCAGCAGGTGTTGCCGATGAAGTTCTCGTTCAGGTAGCCTACGCCATCGGTGTGGCAGATCCGGTTGGACTTTACGTAAATACCTATGGCACTTCCAAGGTAAAAGACAGCAAAGGAAAACCCCTCACGGATGGTGCGATCGCTGAAAACCTGAAGAAGGTATTTGATATGCGCCCTGCAGCCATTGTGAAACGTTTCGGTCTGAAGAATCCGATCTTTGAAGAAACCGCTGCCTATGGTCACTTTGGTCGTGACCCATACAAGAAGGGTATTTCCATTCAACGTAATGGCAAAAAAGCCAAAGTGAATGTTGAATTCTTCGGCTGGGAAAGGCTTGACTACGTGGATCAGGTTAAGAAGACCTTCGGAATAAAATAGTTCCCCTTATAAATAAAGGTAGCGCGTGAACGAAAAGTTATCCTATATCCTGAACCACCTGGGAGAGGACAGGGATGATTACCTTCAGGCGGTTGTACCTCCCGTTTTTCAAACCAGCAATTTCGCTTATCCTGATGTTGCTACCCTTAGGGAACGTTTACAACGTGAACTTGAAGTTCCATTTTATACGCGCGGCTACAATCCAACCACGGCCTTATTAAGGAAGAAACTTGCCGCGCTCGACGGTGCGGAAGATGCGCTTGTTTTCGGTAGTGGTTCGGCAGCGATTTCCGCAGCTGTGATCTCATCTGTAAAAGCCGGAGATCACGTGGTTTGTGTAACGGGTGCTTACAGCTGGGCCAACAAACTATTGAACAAACTGCTCGTCCGCTTTGGTGTTACAACCACCATGGTGGATGGAAGAGATATCAATCAGGTATCCGAAGCCTTTCGCGAAAACACAACAGTCCTTTACCTGGAAAGTCCCACCTCTGCCCTGTTTGAATTACAGGATATGGAGGCATTGACGAAGATGGCACATTCGAAAGGTGTGACCACGATATGTGACAATACGTACGCCACACCACTCTTCCAGCAACCCATTCGTCTAGGGATAGACCTGGTGGTGCAGTCTGCCAGTAAATACCTTGGCGGCCACAGTGACATTGTTGCTGGTGTGGTTACCGGTAACGCCGAGCGCATCGGTAAAATCTACAACGAGGAATTTATGACTTTAGGAGCGGTTCTATCACCTAACGATTGCTGGTTGATGATTCGCGGACTGCGCACATTGCCTTTGCGTCTGGAAAGGAGTGGCGCCAATGCCATGGCCCTGGCCACAGCCCTCGATGGTCATCCCAAAATAGAAAGGGTAAACCACCCCGGACTGACCAGCCATCCGCAATACGAACTGGGCAAAAAACAGATGACGGGTTATAGTGGATTATTCTCTGTCCTCGTCCGGGCAGAAAATGTTTCGCAGATAGAATCCTTTTGCAATCACTTAAAATGTTTTGTGCTGGCAACCTCCTGGGGTGGGCATGAATCTTTGGTGTTTCCTCAGTGTGCCTTTTCAGAGTCGCCCAATTATATGAAGTCTACCCTACCCTGGAACCTGGTGCGGTTCTATTGCGGACTTGAAGAAAGCGGCGAACTTATTGATGACGTGATTCAGGCGCTGAATCAGGTTTAGAGAAACCTGTCCCGGACATCATCATCCGGTATCATGCATTGTTCCATCCTGCCAAACCACTTGTATCTGTTCCTGGCAATAAAGCGATACACCATGTTGCGAATGAAAGGTGGAACAAGTAAAAGTACGATGAAGATCTGCCACAAACCACCCAGATCATAACAAACCCACAATGAAGCCGTGGACTGTTCATGAACCTTTCCTGCTCTCACATAAATAAGAGACTCCATAGGACGTAACGAAACCGGGGTGGCATTCAGAAGTTGACAGGCTTTTTCAGATTGAAGGGTGGTCAATCGGATTTTCTTGCGGTGATCATTCCTGATCACAAACTGCACCATCCGGTTACACAAAATGCATTCGCCATCGAAGAGTAGTATGGGTTGTGCAGGCAGGTCATTCATAACACATCATCATGTTTGTGACGACAGACCAGGCAAAGGTGATGAATTCGAAAGAAAGTAGAAACGAAGGTTGAGGTAAGGGCAAAAAAAAAGGGGCTCTAAGTCAAGAATGGAAGTAAGAGTGTTGATGTGCATCCATTTGCGTCCGTAACCATGACTTGTGAAGTGAGCCCCTTGTATTGTATATACAAGTATAATTTCAAAACCTTAAAGAACTTACTCTTTTAATGAAGCGACGATGTAAAGATAATATACCAAATCACGCTTGTCAAGCTTTCTTATAAAAAAATGTACATTTTATTTCTTTCGGAAGACAATGGATATCGGAACGCCCTCAAAATCAAACGATTCTCGCAAGCGGTTCTCAAGAAATCTTTTGTAAGGATCTTTCACATGTTGCGGATGATTACAAAAGAACGCAAAGGTGGGTGTATAGATTGGCAATTGCGTCACGTACTTGATCTTGATATGGAGTCCTCTGACCGAAGGGGGCGGATTCCGTTCCAATAGCGGTTCAATCCATTCATTGAGTGCTGAAGTAGCGACCTTTTTCCGCCGGTTTTCTGCCACCCTGGCTGCCGTATTCACGGCATCCATAATGCGTTGCTTATTCAACACGGATATAAAGAGGATGGGGACATCCGTAAACGGTTCTATCTTTTTGCGGATGACTTTCTCAAAGGCAGATGCCGTATAGGTATCCTTTTCAACCAGATCCCATTTATTAACAAGAATGACAATACCCTTCTTATTGCGCTGTGCCAGTCTGAAGATGTTCATGTCCTGGGCTTCAAAGCCGTGTTCGGCATCAAGCATCAACACACACACATCACAATTCTCGATCGCTTTAACGGTCCGCATGACAGAATAGAACTCCAGATCCTCATGCACTTTACCTTTTTTTCGCAATCCGGCGGTATCCACCAGCATGAAGTCGTGTCCGAATTTATTGTACCTGCTGTTCACCGCATCCCGTGTGGTACCGGCGATCGGTGTCACGATATGTTTTTCTTCACCCAGCAGGGCATTCACCAATGATGATTTGCCAACATTGGGTCTGCCAACGATGGCCAGTCTCGGGATTTCCGATGCTTCCTCAACAGGTGCAGCCGTTAAGTTTTCAGCCAGCTTATCCAGCAGGTCACCGGTGCCGGATCCATTGATCGATGATATGCAGAAGTATTCTCCTAAACCCAGGGCATAGAATTCCGTGGCATCATTCACACGCTGGTTATTGTCTACCTTATTAACGGCCAGCAATACTTCACGGTTGCTCTGTCTGAGCAAATGAGCCACAGCCTGATCCATATCGGTAAGACCCGTTTCCACATCCACCACAAACACGATTACATCCGCCTCCTCTATGGCAATCGACACCTGATTGCGTATGGCCTCCTCAAATACATCTTCTGAGCCGTGGATATAGCCACCTGTATCGATAAGGGTGAAAGACTTTCCATTCCATTCTGCCGTACCATAGTGACGGTCACGGGTCACACCGCTGACCTCATCCACAATGGCCTCACGCCCACCCACCATCCGGTTAAAGAAGGTGGATTTCCCCACATTGGGGCGTCCTACAATAGCTACGATGTTTGACATTTGGCTGAAATGATGGCTGCAAAGGTAGGGATAAAGTACCAATGCAAGAGCCTGATGGTCTCATGGCCTGAACGAATAATTAATCAAACCCGCCATTCATCAGTCGAATCCTTCCAAACTCTTGTTGATACCTATTTCCAAAGAATTACGGCCTCCGATTTGCGTTTATCAACTACCAAAATAAAAACGGAAATGAGACACCTAACCCAATTGGTCTGTGCACTGACCCTGGCGACCGGAACCCTGACAGCACAGACACCTGCATTCAACCTGTCGGACTTTAAGCTACCAAATTTGAAACGCAAGGTATTGACTGTCAGCGGCGATCTTAACGGCTCTGTATATGGATCAACTCTTCCCATCAGGGAACGTAGTGGTAGCAATAACAACAAAATGACCATCTCCTACCTTTTCTATAAGAACAGTGAGCGGGTACAACTTTCTTCCAGGACTACCGTCATGGGATATTTCAGCAGCAACCTGTATGATTATCCCAACCAACCTCTTTATCATACCATCTCAAGGGGCGGAAACATCGAGCAGGATCTGACAAATCGTTATTACTTTTCCCAGTGGCGGTATCTTGAAATGGGGGTTAATCTGTACGCCGGTGCCCACGATCTTTCTACCGCGCCCATGAAACAGATGGTCCATTCCCTGCAAAGCCTGGTTCCAATCAAACTGGGTATGGGAAGAATTGAACGGATTGAAGATGCCCGTCATGCCATGTATATTGTTGAGGAGTTGCAAAAGGCAGGCAGGATCTCGCAGCCTGTAACAGATGAAGATATGCTGGCGCTTTCACATCTGATCGCCGAGGTAAAGAACAAGCGCTTCTTTGACAGCAGGCATCAAACCATCTATGAACTGGAAGCCGTCGACTCGTTTCTTTTCGCCCGGAACTATGTCCCGGAGCGGGATGCCCGATACTTTGCCACACTTTCTGATAACTGGACTTTTGGTGGTCTGCCACAACGAAACTGCGGCAGCCGGTATGCGCTGGCCACATATACCGGATACAATGTTTACACAGAAAAATACTCACCCGAAGACCTTAACAAGGAAAATCACACCCAACAAATTCATGCCGGCATTGAATACACAAACGAGAAACCCTGGAAGAAAAAGTGGCAAAGCACTTTGTTTACCGGTCTGTATGCCGGATCCATTGCCTACCGGGAAAACAACACATCTCCTTTATCCGACCTATACAACCGCGATCATAAGACCCCGGAAATATCAGGTGGCATACGCTACAGCATCGGCTTATACCCCAGCACGCGAACGTCCATGCACATCTACAGTACACTTTATCATATGTACCTGACCCGCAGCGGCCGCGCGTATCAGCCCAACAAGGGGGCGCACATGACATCGGCAACTGCAGGTATGAACCTCAATTATTACATATCACCCAGGTTGAGACTGTATGCCAATGCGTATTTCGAATACAGCCATAGTCAGGCTTATGGCCTGGTACTGCCATATAACAACCCGTTCTCAATGAACGATTTTTATGTGAACCATATCAATAACGCCTACAACAATCAGCTAAGGAATCAATTCAACACCTATTACCAGGTGCAACTTCTGTACAGTATATTTTAGATGTAATACAGACGGAGATAGCAATGCTTATTCGTAACCGAATTCCCGCAGCTTCAATCCACGGTTACGCCAGTCTTTGCTGACCTTCACAAACAGTTCCAGGTAGACCTTCTTGCCAACAAATTTCTCGATATCCATGCGTGCGCGGGTACCGAGATTTTTGATGGCACTGCCCTGGTGGCCCAGGATGATGGCCCGCTGGCTGGTTCGTTCGACATGAATAACCGCCCGGATACGATCGATGTGCTCCTTCTCCTCATAACCTTCAATTTCGACTTCCACAGCGTAGGGTATCTCCTGTTCGTATAACCGCAGTGCCTGTTCCCTGATCATCTCAGAAACAAAAAAACGAACGTTGCGATCCGACACCTGATCTTCCGGGAACCAGGGTGGTCCTTCCGGCATCAGGTCAATCATTTTTTGCAGCAGGTCATCAGTGCCCTGCTTCTTCAAAGCGGAGATATGGATGATCTCCGAGAACATTTTCATCTCCTCCAACACCTTGTGATAGGCTGCGACCTTCTCCTTTCCCAACTTGTCACATTTGTTGATTACCGCAATGATGGGACTATTGACTTTGGATAATACCTCGTGGATAAGCTCTTCCTTTCCTCCTTTTCCAGGTTCGGTAAGAAAAAGAATAAGGTCCGCGTCCGACAGACTCTCCCCCACCACTTTCATCATGGCATCGTGTAGTTTATACTGCGCCTTTACCAGGCCTGGGGTATCGGACAGCACCACCTGATATCCCTCTCCGGAAAGTATCACACGAATACGATGCCTGGTGGTTTGCGCCTTAGGCGTAACGATGGCCAGCTTTTCTTTGCTGAGTGCATTTACCAGGGTAGACTTCCCGGCGTTCGGTAAACCGATCACAGAGACAAAACCGGACTTATGAGGTGGTTGAGACATGACTGCAAAGATAGAGGAATGTATGTCATGTTTTATTCCCTTCCATGTCCGAACACCAAACCGGTATATGAAGATATGCTACAGGTATTAAATTCACCGGTTCACCCCCGATATCCATAGCTGGTCTGAATGATTATAGTATCCAGGTATTCCCGAACTATCTCGACAACAAATACCAGGACAAACTGATGGATATGGCCCCATCGTGGAAGCCCATGACATCCGGAGCATTCTGGATGAGAAAGGAAGGTTGAAGTCAGACAGAAGTGGCATCAGATCATCAACTCCATCAACACTTCCTGATAATCTTTCCCTAGCATTTTTGATTTCAGCCATGCGTAAAACCCGATGGCTTGAATGTCTTCCTGTTCAGAAGGCTTCCAATCGAATGATGCTTCCACCTTTTGAGCAAAAGCCTCCGTGCGCACCGCGTCCGGGTCCTGTAACACCTGCCGGATGAGTTGCAAGAAGGTACGTGCCGGTGCATAAACCGGCAAGTCAAAAAGGTCGCGGTACTTGCGTTCCACCGACCTGATCCTGGATTCCACCATGTCAGGATGATCCATTTCATAATATAGCAATACTTCCATCATTCCTTTCTTCATCACCCATTCGCGGCCCATAATCTTCTCACACCATTTGTCGGTATGGTAAATTTCCAGCAAGGTGTCGTGCGCCAACCTGAACTTCTTTCCATGGAACTGGTATATGCCAATACTTACCAGGGCATTCAGGCGATCCTGATGAGACAACCGCAGATTCTTGTTCTTCAGCAAGGACTTCAGCGTAGAGATCGCCGCGGACAAATCTCCTTCAAATACGGACAGTGCGGCCTGCAACTGCGCATACCTCGGATAATATTGATTGTACAGCTCACCTTTTTTCCCGGAGATGGTTTTTTGTAATTCTTCCAGGTACTGCCTGGACTGTTTGAACTTCCTCGTCCGATAAAGGGTATGTGAGATCATGTACAACATACCTGCTTTGTAAGGCATGTCTTTTTCTTCAAAGCCCTTATGTTTTTCAATATCCTCATATCTGCTTATTACAAAAGGCTCGAATGAATGAAAGTCTTTCTTTGCAAGAATGCCGGTACGTGATATGGACAATAGATTGTACAATAACCGCGGGCGACCCATCACGGCCGTATGCAGTTTATACTCCCTGAGCGTTCCTGATATCACCTTATCAAAGTCTACTTCCCTGCCATGGCGACGGTACTCTGCCAGTTTTTTACGAACAATGCTGTTGGCGATTCCGGCTCTCTCATCTTCATCCGCTAATATCTTATTGCGACCATGCTTGGTGATCAGCTCATCCAGATTCGCCTGTTCAATCATATCTGCCTTTTCGATCATCAGGTTGTAAATGCCATTGAGCAGACTATGATTTTCGTAAGCAAGTGCTTCTGTTTCGGCGCGCACCAGATACTTCCACGCAGGCACAGGCAATTGTCGCTCAAAAAGATGACGCGCCAGACTAACATAACTGAGAACGGCTCCTTCCTGTGAAAGGTCATTCTCGCGATGACGCCACAATATAAAGTCAGCCAGATTTCCGGTCAGGCGCTTGCGCAGGGTATGGTATGCATTCGGGTTGGCAGGTTTGTAGAGACGGGATATGATGCTGGCCGGTGTGTATTCCTCTTCCTCTTTGAGTATATCAAACAGTGCCACATCCATTCTCTTTCCCCGTTTCCTCAACCGTCCGAGAAAGCGTTTAAAATCTTTGCTTTCGTCCTTGGTCAATCCCTGTACGATATCTCTCAGATGATCCAATACTTATATTTTTAATGTACGTTTTTATAGTGCATATATACCTTATATTAAAACAATATAAGGTTATATGTTGATTTTTATAATGTACGTTTTATTGATCTTTTGGATTGGCAGAGGAACCGGATCAGCATAAGTTTGCTCCGGATCATAACAAACCGATCATGAAAGATTTTGTAAAAAAGTACTGGATCACACTTTTGGGGGTAGGTTTTATTTTCCTGGCCTTTCTGTACTTCCTCAAACTTGCCATTGACCTGGAATGGATACCTCCAACTGCCAGGGCAGCCATTGGAATGGCCATAGGCTTGAGCGGCCTCTTCGCCGGATACACACTGGTATCCAGAACAAAAGGGATGTTCGGGGAGATTGCGGCCGGACTAGGTACCAGCATCCTGTATGCAACATTTGCCTATGCGAGCTTTTCCAAAGACATCCAGTGGTCTGCCAATGCATTGATGATCTCATTGATCGCCCTGAGCTCACTGGTGACCATTGTAGGCTATCGTATGAACATGCGGATTCTGGTTTTTCTCAGTTTACTCGGAGCTTTGCTTACCCCCGTAGTCATACGCGCCCATGTTGAACAGGATTGGCTGTTGTTCCTTTATGTGCTGGTCATCAACATTGCCGCCTTATGGCTCAGTGCCATCAAAGACTGGCAGGAACTGCGCGTCATGTCTTTTGTTGCCACGGTCTTCATTTTCATTTCCTATTACCTATACTTCGACCCGGAAAGCTGGGGCAAGCCTTTCTTTTATGCATCCTCTCTCTTTCTGGTGTATATGACCGGACTGATCCTGGCATCATGGCACGAAAAGAAAAGATTTGAGGGCCTCAACCTTTACCTGGGATTGCTCAATGCCCTTCACTTTGTATTCTGGTCGATGTACATCCTGGACGAATTCACTATCCCCTATGCATTGCCCCTGATGATCGTTGGCTTCATCTTTATCACTGCAGGATTGATCATCCATCGGATTTCTGCAAATGCATTTTTGCCCATAGGCTCATACCTCATGCTGGGGATACTTGTGATCGCCATTGCAGCCGGCGACCTGGGAACACTTTTTGAAACAAAAGGCATGCATTACGTGGTTTCCACTTCCGTGTGGCTGGTGCTTGGCACCCTGATCTATTTCGCCGGTGTATACCTGAAACACCCGATGATACGGAATGCCGCCATTGCCATCTGGGGACTGGTGATGATGTATTGGTACTCCGTGGCCTGGGAAGTGGAATGGGTGGAATGGTTTGGCGTGAGGTATATTCCATTCATCAATCCAGGCGCACTGGTTTGGATTGCCATGGCTGTCCTTGGTTTTTCGTATTCAAGGTTGGCATTGAAGCATAGCTCTCAGGAGGAACGCCATAACAACCAGATACTTTCCACCATCCTTGCCATTGCAAGTCACCTGGTGGTGGGCGGACTGTTCACTGTTCAGATCATGAATCTATGGGAAGCCTATGAGGTACACCGCGTTGAAGTGGGCCTGATCCTTTCCGTATCCTGGTTTATTTATGCACTCCTTATTTTTCTCTGGGGCGCTTATACCCGTACCACTACCTTCCGGGTATTCGGAACCATCGTGCTCACCGTTGCAACGCTGAAGGTTCTGGTGATTGATCTTTCCGGGCACGCAACCATGCACAAAGTCATTACCTTGCTCATCATCGGAATTGTAACGGTGTTTACCGGTCTGACAAATAAGCGGTGGGCGGAAAAGGATGAACTTATTTCAGAAAACATACCACAACCTGAAGAGGCATGAGTTACTTTCTTAAACGATACGGACTGTGGTTGTCAGCTTTGATGATGATAGGCGGACTGGCATTGCTAGGCCCCGTTTATCAGGATAATGTATACCACAGCTTCGCAAGGGACCTGCCGGTATGGAATATTCCCCATGGCTGGAATGTCTTGTCAAACCTGCCATTCATCCTGATCGGGATTGTTGGATTGCGAAAGGCATTCCTCGGAACCATGACCTTTCCGGTGATTGAGCGATGCATGATGGGCATAGGAATGGCAGGCATTCTGTTAACGGGATTCGGATCATCCTACTACCATCTGGCTCCTTCAAATCATACGTTGCTGTGGGACCGTCTACCCATGACCCTGGTCTTCACGAGCCTTTTTTGCCTGGTCGTTACCGACTACCTGAACCGTCGAACAGGTGCCATTTTGTACTTGCTCCTGTTACCCCTTGGCATCGGAAGTGTACTCTACTGGTACTTCGGAGAAGCAGCAGGTGGCGGTGATCTCAGGCCTTACATTTTTGTCCAGTTCTTTCCCATGGTGATCATTCCGGTTCTGTTGTGGACCGGACATGGCCACCCGACTCAAACCAGGCAGCTGGCCTGGATGATCGGCTGGTATGTGATTGCCAAATTATTTGAGACGGGAGATGCGTTTATCGGCGAGATGACCGGTGTCGGCGGCCATACCTTCAAACACTTAACCGCCGCATGCGCCACCTGGTGCATACTGCGCTACATTCAATATCGAAAACCAAACTTAACGTCATGAGATTCACCAATGCCATTTCACCGGATCGCGTTCCATTCAGAAAAAACATTTTACTGATCGGATTCGTGTCGGTCTTTATGATTTTGTGGGCTTCAACCCTGATCGGCACAACGGACCTCGGCAACTGGATGCTGGAGAACACCCTGGTCTTTATCGCACTCGGTGCGCTCACATTCACTTATCGGAAAATGAAGTTCAGCGACCTCACCTACCTCCTGCTCTTCGTTTATTTATGTCTGCACGTGTACGGCGCCAAGTACACCTATGCGGAAAATCCGCTGGGGTATTGGCTGATGGACACCTTTCACCTGGGGCGCAATCATTACGACCGCATCGTGCATTTCAGTTTCGGATTTCTGCTGGCATACCCGATGCGCGAACTATTTCTCGTGGCATTGAAATATCCGAAGTGGGTGGCATGGCTTCTGCCGATAGAGATCACCCTTTCGGTAAGCGCCTTATATGAGTTGATCGAATGGGCGGTTGCGGAAGTTTTTTTTCCTGCCCAGGGCATGGCCTACCTCGGCACCCAGGGAGACATCTGGGATGCACAAAAAGACATTATGCTGGCATTTACCGGTGCTATCCTGGCCACCACCATCGTTTCGTTGATTAAGAAAACCTGGAAGATCGAATAATCCGATGAAGGGAATAAACATGAATCAGCCAATCACATCAACCAAACTATATCTTATCTCCGGTCTCGGTGCCGACTCCCGTTTATACAGTCGGCTACAATTGCCCGGACTGGACGTTCAATTTATCGAGTGGCTGGTTCCCTCGGACGATGAAACCATGAACCATTATGCGCGACGGATGGCGGAGTGCATCACAGCAGATCCAGGCGAATTTTATCTTGGCGGTACCTCATTCGGAGGCATGGTCGCAACGGAGATCGCCAAATTTCACTCACCTGCAAAGCTGATGCTGATCCCTGGCCCTGGAACCCATACCTGTAATCCCCGCTACTTTCGTGCCTTCCCGGCATTTGCATCCCGAACGGATAAGACACTTCCTACTTCAAAGAACTGACATTAAGATATGACAAAAAGAAAAAAGGCAACTGGCTCAGTTGCCTTTGATAAGAGTTAGTCACGGATTAACGTCCCACAGGCCTACACAAAAATCCGCGCCAGCCGCTTTGGAACATCCGCGCTAGCTGGGAAAGCGATCCTGAATGTCCCGGGATCGCCTTTGGTATGAGTTAGGCACGAATCAACAACGCGCGAGACTCTCGCTAAAATTAGCGCCAGCTATGCGTAGGAACATTGACGTCAGCTGGGGGCGTCAAGCATTATTACCAATCTTGCTATTCGGATCAAACCATTGACCTTTTTCAATAACATCTACTAAATGATCAATGTCAAAGGTTAAATGTTCACTTTTCTTTACATAATAATTAAATATGCGTTTGATGGGATTTAGCAAATCTGCTTCATCCGAAAAATATTTATGTGGTTTAAATGTTGCCATATCAATATTAAATTCTTTTTCAAGTTCACTCATTAATAAATATGCATCATGCCCATTAACACCAGAACCTTCAAAAAACACAGAAGCTTCATTGATCCTATCACCGCATCTTTGCTTAAGAAAGGTGATAATCTTATTTTTTAACGTAACGCTTTCCATTGATACTAGATTTACTCATTCAAGAACCCACCATTAAACTTACTATTAACCCAGATTATGCAGTAGAAAATTGAAAAGGTGGTTCCAGCCGTTCGGTTTTTTCGAAAATATGCTCCAGAAAG
>JAGQZQ010000075.1 GCA_020435415.1 Flavobacteriales bacterium | reverse complement strand
CGATATCAGACTGTTGATGGACTTCCTTTTCGAGGGTATCCCTTCTGGCCACTTCAATGGTTCCGTTCTCAAGATCACGTGGTCCTATGGCCAAACGAACCGGCACCCCTTTGAATTCATACTCACTGAACTTCCAACCGGGTTTGTGGGTATCACGGTCATCATACTTAACCGAAATTCCTGCTTTCCGCAACCCTTCCATGATGGGTTTCACCTTTTCGGTAATGGCGTCAAGTTCTTCATCTTTCTTATAAATAGGCACGATAACCACCTGATAAGGGGCCAGTTTAGGAGGAAGCACCAGGCCATTGTCATCAGAGTGTGCCATGATCAATGCCCCCATCAACCTGGTGGAGACACCCCATGAGGTAGCCCAGACATATTCTTCCTTGCCTGTTTTATCTGCAAATTTCACATCAAAGGCTTTGGCAAAATTCTGCCCCAGGAAATGGGACGTGCCCGCCTGAAGTGCTTTCCCATCCTGCATGAGCGCTTCTATGCAGTAAGTCTCCACAGCACCGGCAAACCGTTCACCCGCCGTTTTTACCCCCTGAAGTACGGGCACAGCAAGAAAATTTTCAGCAAAATCCGCATAAACCTTTAGCATCCGTTCAGCCTCCTCTATGGCTTCTTCCGAAGTCGCATGCGCAGTATGGCCTTCCTGCCATAGAAATTCCGCAGTGCGCAGGAAAAGGCGGGTGCGCATTTCCCAGCGTACCACATTGGCCCACTGGTTAATAAGCAATGGAAGGTCACGATATGACTTGATCCAGTTCTTGTAAGAATTCCAGATAATGGTTTCGGAGGTGGGGCGAACAATGAGTTCTTCCTCCAGTCTGGCCGTTTCATCAACCACAATCCCCTTACCTGTCTCATCATTTTTAAGACGATAGTGTGTCACAACGGCGCACTCCTTTGCAAAACCCTCTACGTGAGCGGCCTCACGGCTCAGAAATGACTTGGGGATGAATAAAGGGAAATAAGCATTTACGTGACCGGTATCTTTGAACATCTGGTCCAAAGCCGCCTGCATCTTTTCCCATATGGCATAGCCGTATGGCTTGATGACCATACATCCCCTGACTGCCGAATGCTCTGCCAGATCGGCACGCACCACCAGGTCGTTATACCATTGTGAATAATTCTCCGTCCGACTGACAAAATCCTTGGCCATGCAATTGTGGTATAGAATTTGTAATTTTAATAAGCGGGTGCGGTAATGCACCCGGAAGCCTGGCAAAAATAAGAATTTACCTCAGGCAACCGTTAAACCCAGACTGGGAATTACCGTTTAATAATAAGTAGACCATTAATATTAACAGTCATGCAAACGTCGATCGTAAAAAACCCAAGGCCGCATCTTGTAGTTTGGATCGCCATCGGTTCACTTGCCCTGGCAAGCTGTTCAGCCACGCGTTATGCACGCGTACCTGATGACGATGACGTATATTATTCATCATCGGATGTACCGGACAATGCCTCTCCCACAGAGCGGGTATATGATACGCCCCAGCAGCCAGCAGAATCACCGGCTGCCAAAGATGAATATGCTCGCACACCGGATGAACCTTCCAAAGGAGAAGCGGTACGTTCCGATACGGAAACCTATTCGGACGAAAAGGGCAACACCTATGTTACCAATAACTATTACGGCGATTACAACGATTATGATGCCGACGACTATTACGATTATGCCTATGCCGCCAGGATTCGTCGCTTTCACAGACACAGTCGCTGGCATTACTACGACCCCTATTATACCAACACCTACTGGTACGACCGCTCCCCCGGAAACTGGGGTGTGAGCATCTATTGCGGCTACCGCTGGTGGAGGCCTTATTCCCATACCACCGTGTATGTAAGCTATGGAGACCCCTGGTATTACTCACCCGGATACTACAGCTGGTATGGCTACTCACCTTATTATAACCCCTACCGTTGGAGTTATTATAACGGATACAACAACGGATACTGGAATGGATACTGGAACGGTTATCATGACGGATATAACGGCCATGGAACCAACCCAAATCCCTACTATTATAACAGCCGTGACTATACCTCGCATTATTATGGCCCACGTCAAACGCCGGGAAGCAATGGCAGCGAAGTTCGCCCCACCAACCTGGGACAGATGTATGAGAAATTAACCAGGCAGGATCAACCAAGTCCTTCTGACCATATTGGCCGACCGGCCAATGATAATGGCGGTGTCAGCAACAAATTCACCGATAAGAATGGCAACGTTCCGGATCGTAATCCGACAAACATCAGGGATACGAAGAATGTGGATAACCAGCCCACCGCCACCCCCGGTGTTCAGACACCCGGAAACAAGCCCAGGGATCCGAGGATCAGCAAGCCACAAACCGAGGCACCTAATAAGCCAGGCGGTGAAACCACCAAACCCGGAACAAATGTTGGTGAGCCGGAAACCAGACCCGCACCGGACCGCAATCAGTACCAACCCGAAACGCGGCCCGAACCAAACCGTTATCAGGAATCACCTATGAAACCTGAAACACCCAGAGACCGGGAATATCATATGGAAAAACCGGTGGACAACAAACCGACCTATACGCAACCTGAAATGGAGAAACCGCGGGACAACAAACCGCAATACCGACCGGATCGTCAGCCTGAACGCAAGCCCCGGGTACAGCCCCAACGGACAACACCCACACCGCAAAGGCAACCCAGTCGCACACCAAGCTATGACCGGAGCCCTTCGCCCTCACCAAGTCCAAGCCCTGCACCACAAAGACCTGGAAATGGTGGCGGCAAAAGCAGACCTGGCGGTAGTCCAAACCGTCCGGGAGGGAATTGAGAATGCGGAGTGCAGAATTAAGAGTTAAGAATTAAGAATTGGTGGTAAACCGCATCTTCACCGTTCAGTAATATTTTTTGATGATGAAGTATTGTTTAGCCCTCATGGCCATAGCGGTTATGTACCATACCACCGCAGAAGCTCAAAATGAAATAGACGCCCTGCGCTACAGCCAAACAACCTTTGGCGGTAGTGGAAGGGTGCTGGGCATGGGAGGTGCCTTCGGAGCGCTCGGTGGTGATGTTTCCTCGATGCAAATAAATCCGGCCGGGATCGGAATATTCAGAAAATCGGAAGTATCCCTAACTCCGGCTTTTCATCAGTTCAATGCCACTTCAGTTTATGAAGGTTATACAAAGGCTACGGACAAATCAAACCTGAACTTCTCCAGCGCCGGTGCTGTCTTCACGAACATTGACAAGTCCAAAGAGTTCGGTTGGATAGCTACGAACTTCGGTTTTGCCTATAACCGGATAGACAATTACCATGTGGAGCTTGAAGCGGAAGGCCCGAATGCATACAGTTCCCTCCTCGATACATACCTTAACAAGGTGAACGACGGCGCAGGGATTACTCCGGAGCTGATGGCAGACGAATACCCCCTGACAGCCTATATGGCTTTTTACACCTACCTGCTTGACACGATCCCCGGCGATCCCACACACTACTTCAGCCAGATACCCTATGCCGGAATCCTGCAAAACAGGAAACTGACATCCAACGGTTCACATAGCGAAACCCAACTGAGCTTCGGGGCCAACCACAGCAATAAGTTCTACATCGGCGCAACAATTGGATTTCCCAGGTTCCGGTATACGGAAATGCTTGATTACAGCGAAAAAGATCACAAAGACACAATTCCAGCCTTCACCTCCTTCAACATTGGCCAGGAACTATACTCCACAGGACAAGGGATGAACGGAAAGTTCGGAATCATCTACCGTCCTCATGATATGGTCCGGTTAGGGTTGGCTTACCAGACACCTACCCTGTATACCATTAATGAAGAGTTCTATTATACCGTTGAAGCCTTGTATGACAACGGCTTCAACCCGGACAGCACGGTTGCGGGCTTGTTTAAGTACTCCATCCGCACACCGTCCAGAACCACAGCAAGCGTTGGCTTGGTTGTTTATAAGGCCGGACTTATCAATGTGGATGTTGAACAAGTCAACTATGGAGGGGCCAAACTATCGTCCTCCGTTTATGGTTTTGACTCGGAGAACAAGAATGTGAAGGACAAATATCAAAGCGCCACCAACATCAGGGTTGGAACAGAATGGCGCATCAACCCTTTCCGTCTGCGTGCCGGCTATGCATACTATGGGAATCCCTTCAAACCGGATGTCGCCAACAACGGAAGTCATGAAAGTATCTCACTTGGAGGAGGAATCCGGGGCAACGGATATTACCTTGACCTTGCGTATGTCTTCACACAAAGCCAATCAAATACCTATTTTTATAAGTTGGACGGCCTGTCTCCTGTAGAACAACATATGCGTTCGCACATTTTCGCCGTTACGGTGGGATTTCGTTATTAGAAAAATCTATTCCGGCTTACGTTCATCCAGGCGATGAAGTCCTGCCTTGGCTTTTTGACTTAAACTAAGGCGATACTGGTGATCTTTCAGCGACAGGCATGTGTTGAAGTATTCCCTTGCCTTGTCATATGCACCCGCATTCTCATGGATCAACCCGGCCTGTAATGCGGCATTGGCTGCATAGTAAAGAGGCAGGTCCTTGCCATCATGCAATGTCAGATCATAGTAATACAGGGCTTTCTCCGTGTTCTTTCCTTCATGGTAGATTCGTCCGAGACGATACATGAATTCAACCTGTTCTTCGCGACTTTTGTATACGCTTGAACTACCCTTCTCGAGAAGCGCCTGTCGCGCACGGGTATAGTAACCTCCATCAAACAGAAGTCTGGCCTTCAGCAATTGTACATTGGGCGTTTCCTTCGAATCATATGCCCGCTGAGCTTGCTTGTCCGCGCCTATTTCATCATTGCCATATTTATCTACCAATGACATGGCTTCGGCATACGCTGCAGCATTTCCACCAATGAGATATTCCCATGCCATGCGTTGGTAGGCTGATTTCAGGTAGCTCGTTCCCTTGAACATTTTGACATAGCGCTGCAAATACACCACGCATTGCGGGTCAAGCCGGTTTTGCAGGGCAACGCCAAGGAGGTAGTCCAGATAGTGGAATGGAAAATACACCGATGAAGTCGGCGCCATTCGTAACAGCCGGATGACTTCCTCATTGCTTCCTTCCGACATGGCTATCCGGGCGCATGCATACAGAAACAATGGTTTTTGCGATATCTCATTTTGCGGGTAAAGTTCCCTCGCATATCGGGCCAGGTCTTCCGTTCCATGTCCACCTTCAAGTTCAAGGTTTAACTGCACGAAAGTGAGTAGGAAGAAAGTTTCTGTTTTCAGATAGCCAAGCTCCGGGTCCCGGATGGCTGCATCCAACACTCCTTTCATCTCCTGAATGCCCTGGTGAATGGATCCCTCCACCCCGACAAGACCCTTAACCCAATCATAGTCCTCAGGTATACTGCCGATAGCGGCGTGCAATAGCCCTAAACTTTTCTGGTTAGGAATAAATCCCGGAAACTTTTCTTCGTTGCGTTGCAATAACCGGTAAGCCTTGTGTATTTCCCTGGCAGCTGTAAGGTATTCCTTGAATTTAAGCCGGGCGAAGGCCCATTGAAGGTGCATTTCCGCCTGACTAAGGAGATACCATGGCGAATGATCATCGTTTTTCTCAATCAGCTTGAGTCTTTCTTCCTTATGCTTCTCCCTGACTTTGAATTCCGCCTCCTCTTCACCAATAAGCAGTGTCAGGAAATCAATGTAATTCTCCACATAAGGGACAAGTCCGTTACCTGTCTGCTGAGACTTCTCCCTGGCAAGCCATTGCTGTCCTTCAGAAAACCGGAGGTCAAGGATGGCATCATAAGCATGCCTCACATTGTCGGTCCAGACGAAAGCAGATTTAGCCTGTATACTGATCAGCAGACATGCTGCCCAGATCATGGCATTTCGTTTTAAATGCATCGGGCCAAATTACGGAATATTCGCAGGAAGGTGGAGATACAAAAAAAGGCAGCGTTTTATACGCTGCCTTTTTTAAACTATACGATTGGTTTATGCCAGTTCATCGGCAAGGTCATTGTCGACCAGAATCCGGCCGCAATGTTCGCAAACGATGATTTTTTTCCGGGTACGGATATCCAATTGGCGTTGTGGTGGGATCTGGTTAAAGCATCCTCCGCATGATTCGCGCTCGATGGCCACAACTGCCAGACCGTTTCTGGCATTCTCCCTGATTCTTTTATAGGCAGATAGTAAGCGGTCTTCGATCACGGCCTCCGCCTTTTTGGACTTCTTGGCGAGCTCATCTTCTTCCTTCTGGGTTTCCTTGATGATCTCGTCCAGCTCATCCTTCTTATGCTCAAAATCCTTTTTACGATCATCCAGCCTCACCTCCGCTTCTTCGATCTCTTGTTTCTTCAGAACGATCTGAGCTTCAAATTCCTTGATTCGTTTTTCAGACAGCTGAATTTCGAGGTTTTGGAATTCAACCTCCTTGTTCAAAGACTCGAATTCACGGTTATTCCGCACATTCTTTTGCTGCTCAGCGTATTTCTTGATGAGTTCCTTGGCATCCTTGATGGCTTGCCTTCTTGCACTTATCTCAGTCTCAAGGGCTTTTAATTCTTCCTTATAATTGTTCACCCTGGTATCAAGACCTTCGATATCATCTTCCAGATCCCGCACTTCCAATGGAAGTTCACCACGAACGGTGCGGATCTTATCAATTTTTGCATCAATAACCTGCAGGCTATACAAGGCCATCAGTTTTTCTTCCACCACGTTGGTGGTTTTTGGTGCATTCTTGGTAACTGCCGCCGGTGGGGTTGCAGCAGCCTTTTCTTCGGTTGCTTTCACAGCAGCTTTGGGCTTCGCCGGAGCTTTAGCCGCCGCCTTCTTGGCAGGCTTTGCCGCTTTTGTGTCTTTTGCTGGTTGTGCTTTGGCTGCCTTGGTAGCAGGTGCTTTCTTCTTGGAGGCGGGTTTTGCGGTTGCCATCTATACCAAATAGTTTACAGGGTTCGTATTGGTCTCTGTCTTAAAGAGAACGGCAAAATTAGGAAATTTTTCTTTAAGATACCCTACTATCAGGTCCTGGGTGAACTGTTCTGTTTCAAAATGTCCGGCATCCACCAGCAGGATCTTTCCATCCGCATCAAAAAAACCGTGGTATTTAAGGTCTGCCGTAACCATGACATCCGCACCCCGGCGGATCGCTTCATCCAGTAAAAAACCACCTGATCCTCCACAAATAGCCACCCTTTTCACCATTTTTCCGGTGATTGGAGAATGGCGTAAGCATGGAACCTCCAGCTGGTGTTTTACATGACTCATAAATTCCATTTCACTTATCCGAGAGGATAACTCACCAATCATACCCGAACCTGTCAAGGATCCCGGACCATCCGGTTGCAGGATGACCGGGTTATTCAGGCCTAATTTTCCTGCAAGCATGCCGTTCACACCATCAGCCACCGCATCCAGGTTCGTGTGTATGGCATACAACGCAATGTTATGACGAATGGCCTTTAGCAGGGCTCGTGTCACGTAGTGGTCGGCGGTAAACGTTTTCATACCCTCAAAAACCAAAGGATGATGGGACACGATCAGATTAACGCCTTTCTGTATCGCCTCATCTACCACAGCTTCCGTACAATCCAGCGATACAAGAATGCCTTGCACCGGATCATCGGGATGACCCGTGATCAACCCGGCATTATCATAAGACGCCTGCAATTCAGGAGGCGCAAGGTCTTCGAGGGAACGGATAATATCTGAGAGGTTCATTGGAAGTTAAGTAAGAATTAAGAACTAAGAGTGAAGGGCATCTCCTTTGAACTAAGCGATTCAAAATTATAAAAAACCACCCGGCAAGCCAATGCAAAGGGGTTTTTCTCAAAATGAGGGCTTTCGTACATTTGGCAGCACATGAAAACGTCATGGCGAATCCTCTTGTTCCCACTCATTCCGTTGTACGGATTGGGCGTGCTCTTGCGAAACCTGTGTTTTGACCTGGGTATTCTGAAGGCACACCGGTTTAAGGTGCCCGTCATATCCATTGGCAATCTGAGCACGGGAGGCACCGGTAAATCACCGCATATACTGTTGTTAACGGATTGGCTCTCTCCCGGGAACAAAGTGGCTGTTGTCAGTCGGGGATACGGGCGCAACACCAAAGGCTTTTTATATGTAAATGAGCATTCCACCGCAAAGGAGGTCGGAGACGAGCCCCTGCAACTCAAGAAGAACCACCCGGAGATCATCGTTGCTGTTGATGAGAAACGGGCACATGGTATCTCCAGGGTCATACAGGATCATCCGGACACCGACGTGGTATTGCTGGATGATGCCTATCAGCATCGCCATGTAAAACCCGGACTAAACATCCTTCTTATTGATGCACAGCATTTTTCCAAAATCAACCTCCTCCTACCCGCCGGTGATCTGAGAGAGCCTTTTTCCGCACGTAAACGGGCTGATATCATTATCATCACCAGGGCATCTCCCCCCTTAGACCCTGCTCTTGTCCGTGCCGTTAAAAACCGGATAGGACCTCAGGCAACGCTTTACTTTTCTTCCGTTGCCTATGAACAGCCGAAAGCGGTATTTCAATCCACAACTGTCCCGTCCCTGAAAGCACAGAACATACTGCTCGTCACCGGCATAGCACGCCCCGACGAACTCCTGCGTCATTTACTAAGGCACGACAACCGGATCACACACCTTTCCTTTCCGGACCACCACCAGTTTAGCCCGGGGGATCTTCAAAAGATCCGGACAGAATTTCTTACACTCGACGATAAGAATGCCTTTATCCTAACCACCGAAAAGGATGCCATGAGGATATCAACACCGGATGCTGCGGATATCCTTGCGGACATACCCATGTTTTACCTGCCTATTTCTATTCAGGTAACAAGCGAATCTTCAACCACACTTAAAAACATCATTGATGCATACATCCGAAAAAATTGAACAAACCCTGGACTGGCTGAGAGAACAAACCAATTTCACACCATCAACCGGTATCGTATTAGGAACAGGCTTGGGCGGACTCACCCGCGAAATGGAGGTCATGCTCACCATACCTTATGAGCAGATCCCACACTTTCCTGTTTCCACGGTGGAAAGTCATTCAGGAAACCTGTTGTTCGGCCATATCAACGGACACGCTGTGGTGGCGATGCAGGGTCGGTTCCACTATTATGAAGGATATTCCATGCAGGAGGTGGTATACCCCATCAGGGTTTTGAAGAAACTGGGTATCGGACGCCTCATCCTGTCAAATGCCAGTGGGGGCCTAAATCCGGACTACGAAAAAGGAGACCTGATGATCATCCGTGATCACATCGGACTGTTCCTGCCCGCCCCACCACTTCGCGGTGAGCATGATGAGGCCTGGGGTCCCCGCTTTCCAGACCTGCTTCATGCCTATGATCCCGGTTTGGTAAAACAAGCTGTGGAAATGGCCAGGGAAATGGATATCCGTACCCACGAGGGCGTTTATATAGCGGTGCCCGGACCTCATCTTGAAACCCCGGCTGAATATGCCATGCTAAGGCAACTCGGCGCAGACGCCGTGGGCATGTCTACCGTCCCCGAGGTGATCGCAGCGCGTCAGATGGGACTGCCGTGTTTTGCGATCTCCATTATTACAGACCTCGGCGTGGTGGGAAAAATAGAACCTGTGAGCCTTGAAAAAGTCATCGCCGTGGCTACAGAGGCAGAACCCCGCATGACCAAACTGATGAAAAGCTTGATCTCTTCGCTTTGATTCCCTACTTTTAGAGAAAAGGAGAAGCACGTATGAGGATTTTTTGTGTGTGCCTGATCATCTTTTGCACAGCAACAGGAATTCAGGCACAGGTGGACAGCAACGTAACCATGCTGTACCATTGGATGGATACCACCATCAAAGGGACGACTGCTTACAACAATGCCTACAACGAAATTTGGGGAATCACCGAAGGAGATCGCGAATATGCCATCATAGGTTCCACGGAAGGCACCCATATATTTGATGTCACCGACCCACAGAATTCGGTCTTGGTGGATTTTGTCCAGGGCCGGGATCATGGCCAACACATCATTCACCGCGACTACCATGACTACAAGGGTTATCTGTATATGGTAAGCGACGAAGGTGAAAGTTCACTTCAGATTGCCGACCTGTCCTATCTTCCGGATAGCGTTCATGTGGTGTATGATTCTCAGGCCCTGTTCAAACGTTCCCACAACATCTTCATCGACTCGGCCACCGCACGCCTCTATGTGTGCTCTGTTTATTCCGTAGCCCGCGGCTATAACGGCCTGGAAGTTTATTCCCTCGCCAATCCCCTCCAACCGGAACTGATCCTGGAATACCCGGACATAGGCACCGTCCATGACATTTTTGTTAAGAACGACACGGGTTATGTACACAACGGAGGCAAAGGTTTTCACATGATCGATTTTGGGGATACGGCCAATGTGATGTCATTGGGAACCCTGGAATTTTACCCTGACAAGGGCTATAACCACTCAGGATGGCTGACTGAAAATGGAAAATACTACGTGATGGCGGATGAGACCCATGGCCTGGACATGAAAATGCTTGACGTACAGGACCCGATGGACATCAAGGTACTCAGCACATTCGGATCGCATGTGGATACGAATTCCGTGGCCCACAATCCTTTGATCAAAGGAAATTATGTGTACGCATCGTACTATCACGACGGCTTTCAGATGTTCAATATCGCCGATCCGGCACAACCGGTCAAAGTGGGTTACTATAAAACGTATGCACCCTCCGATCACGACTCCTACCGTGGCGCATGGGGATGTTATCCCTTCCTGCCTTCCGGCATCGTTCTGGTATCGGACATGCAGTATGGTCTTTTCGTATTGGACGTTTCCCAGGCACTGACAACCTCCGTTCCTGAACAAAATCAGCTTTCAATGGAATGTTACCCCAATCCGTTTACCGACAGGTTGTACATCCGTCTTCCGGGGAATGGAAATAAAACAGCCGATTTCATTCTTGCGGACCTGGCAGGAAAAACCATCTCAAACGGAATGATTCAGGGCAATCATATCGATATGGCCCAACTCCCTGCAGGCATGTATCTGCTGACCATCCGCCATGACGGCCTGAGTGCTACCCGCCGTGTGGTTCGCGTGCCTTAGGGATCAAAACCGCCCATTTCATCTTCACCCAAAGAACTGTATCTTTGGCCCCTCAGGCAAACTACAATTCATTCTATATGACACGAAATATATCGGTGCTTCTGATCCTTACCGCTTTGTCTTTCTTCGGATGCAGTGACAAAAACGGTACTACCATAAGTGGTCAGCTCACAAACACCAACGGAGAAATGGTATATCTGGAAGAACTCCTGCCGAATACTACCTTCCTGCTGGATTCCACCATAGTTGAAGCATCAGGAAAATTCTCTTTCAAAACACGGGTTCCTGAAATGGGTTTTTACCTGCTGAAGTTCGGCAATGACAGAAGTCGTGTGATCACCCTGTTGACGGACAGTACGGAAGAGCTTAACATCACCGGGGACCTGAATCAACTTTTAAAGACATACAAAGTGGAGGGTTCGGAAGGTTCGGCAAAAGTTGCGGATATCACGGCCTTTTCGGTTGGCCAGAGTATGCGCATTGATTCTCTTTCACAAATCTTTCAACGTGCCCAGGGCGGTCCGGAATTCAATACCGTGAAGACTCAGCTGGATATGGAATTCCAGAAGATGGTGGAATCCGCACGCAAATACACCGTAGAGTTCATTCAAAACAACCCGCAATCCATGGCTTGCATTATCGCCTTGTATCAACGGATAGGCAGAACCATGGTATTTGACCAGAGCAGTGAGCAGGATCTGCCCTATTTTGAAAAGGTAAGTACAACACTTAACGGTGTTTATCCCCAGTCTAAACATGTTCAGACCCTGCAATTACGTGTGGAAAACATGAAGGCGCAGATCGCCCAGGAGAAAGCACAACAGGAAATGGAAGCGAAACTGGCCCCCGGAAGCGCTGCACCGGATATCACGCTGAACAACCCGAACGGTAAGCCGGTATCGTTGTCTTCACTGCGGGGCAAAGTGGTCCTCATAGACTTCTGGGCATCCTGGTGTCGCCCGTGCAGAGCGGAAAACCCCAATGTGGTAAAGGTTTACAACAAGTACAAGAACAAAGGGTTTGAGATCTATGCCGTATCCCTGGACAGAACAAAAGCTGCCTGGGAAAAGGCTATTCAGGATGACAACCTGACCTGGATTCATGTCAGCGATCTCGCCTTCTGGTCGTCCCCCATTTTAAAAGTTTACGGAGTCAACTCCATCCCTGCAACGGTATTAATTGACCAGGAAGGGAACATCATCGCCCGGAACCTGAGGGGAGAACTCCTCGAAAAAAAGATTGCAGAAATACTGGGTTGATCATTTACCATGGCAAGCACACTTTATCCCTTCCGTTTACGGTTATTAATTCTTCTTGCCGTTTACGCATTGATGCTGTCTCCTATGCAGGCACAGCAATATTTTCAACAGGAAGTCAATTACAAGATCAATGTCCGGCTTGATGACCGGGAACACTTCCTTCATGCGTTTGAGTCGTTTGAATACATAAACAACTCACCCGACACCCTGAAGAAACTCTACATTCATTTATGGCCCAACGCCTATAAGAATGATCACACCGCCCTTGCACGCCAGCTGATCAATTCCAACAATACCAAGTTCTACGAATCCTCCCAGAAGGACCGTGGTTATATCGATAGCCTTGACTTTAAAGTGAACGGACAATCAGCTTCATGGAAGTACCATCGCAAACACATCGACATTGCCATTGTGCAATTGCCAACCCCTCTTTTACCGGGAGGGCGCATTGAAGTAAGCACGCCCTTTCGGGTGAAAATCCCACTAGGCATATTTTCACGCCTGGGCCATATCGATCAGCAATACCAGATCACCCAATGGTATCCCAAACCTGCGGTATACGACCGTGACGGGTGGCATCCCATGCCCTACCTGAACCAGGGGGAATTTTATTCCGAGTTCGGATCGTATGATGTATCCATTGAGCTACCGAAGAACTATGTGGTTGGTGCCACCGGTGACCTTCAGGATAACCCGGAAGAGATGCGCTGGATGGCAGACAAAGCGCTTTCAGCAAGCCGGAAGCAGGAATTCGGAAAGGTGATGACCTTCCCTCCCAGTGATCCCCAACGGAAAGTATTGCGATTCACCCAAAAGCAAGTGCATGACTTTGCATGGTTCGCAGATAAAAGATATAACGTACTTCACGGTGAGGTGAAACTGCCCCACTCAGACAGAAAAGTGGGAACGTGGGTGTTGTTCACCAATGAACAAGCCCCGCTCTGGAAGGATGCTATCACCTATATGGATTCTTCCATCTACTATTACTCTTTATGGAATGGAGACTACCCCTACAACCAGGCCACCGCAGTCGACGGTGCACTCAGCGCAGGAGGAGGAATGGAGTATCCGAACGTGACAGTGATCGGTAAATCCGGTTCAGCAATGGAATTGGAAACGGTGATTGCCCACGAAGTGGGACATAACTGGTTCTATGGGATACTCGGAAGCAATGAACGTATCCACCCCTGGATGGATGAAGGGATCAACTCCTTTAACGAACTCAGATATATCCGCCAGCGTTACGGTGATAAGCCACTCTTTGAAGGAAGAATGGCAAAGCTGGCTGAAAAGGCCGGTCTCGGCAACCTGACCAACCGTTCTGAAAAATGGTTGACCTACCTGATCGATGCCCGCCGGCGTATGGATCCTCCCACGGACACACCGGCTGAAGACTTTCCCCAGATCTCATATGCAGGTGTGGTCTACGGTAAGACTGCACTGACCTTTGATTACCTGATGGCCTATGTCGGAGAGGAGAAGATGGATAAGGCTATGCAGGCCTACTTTGAAGCCTGGAAGTTCAAACATCCGCAACCGGATGATCTGCGCAAGATCATGGAAACCTCCCTCGGGGAAAATCTTGACTGGTTTTTTGATGGGCTGATCAATTCCTCGGATTGGCTGGACTACAAACCGGTTTCACTTTCATACCATGCAGACCACATAACGGTTAAGAACAAGGGAGAGATCAAAGGCCCGGTAGCCATTACAGGGCTATTGAACGACTCTGTTCTCTTTACCAAATGGTTTCCGGGATTTGAGGGTAAAATGGAGCTGGACATCCCCCAGAGTGGCGCTACGATTTTCCGCGTAGACGGGGAAGAACGTATGCCTGAGGTACGTCGGAATAACAACAGTTTGAAATTAAACGGACTGTTCAAAAAAACGGAACACCTCGAGCTTCGTTTTTTGGCCGGTATAGAGAATCCATACAAGACTGAGCTTTACTATACCTACCTCCTTGGCTGGAATGCATACAACGGTGGTATGGTAGGTGTGGCATTGTATAACAGCGTAGCGCCACAGAAGAAATTCGAATGGCTGGCAGCACCCATGTTTGCTTTCGGCACCGAATCCCCTGCCGGTGGCATTTCACTGAATTATCACACCTATCCATTAAGGGATTTTTTCCAGTCGGTCCGTTATCGCATGGATGCTTCCATGTTTGCACACAGCCGGAACCCTATTGTTTTAAACCACTTTAAAATGGTTCCCTCTGTAGAATTCAATTTTAAGAAATCTCAAGCCAGTTCACCCCTGGACCAGCGGATTGTATTCCGATCGATCACGATCATCGAAAACCAATCCATCTTCCAAAGCGATAGTAAATCCTACCAATACGACAAAGACCTCCACTATTACATCCAGGAGTGCTCCTATCACCTGAAGAACAAGCGGCCCATCAACCCGTTCTCCCTAAACTTCACTTACCAATATGGGAACAGCGATGCAGACGGTGAATTCGGTCGCACCATGGCTGAAGGAAAATACCGGATCAGTTTCAGAAAAAAGAACAAGGGGATAGATGTTCGTGTATTCGCCGGTTCATTCCTCTTTGAGAATCTCCAATCCCCAAGCAGGTTCAGTCTGGGTATGCACGGAAACTCGGATTATACCTACGACCAGATCTTTTTCGAAAGGAACAAGGAACTGGGACTGTTCGGACAGCAGTTCGGCTTAACCGACGGTGGGTTCAAATCACTGAGCGATATTCCGGGCAATCTGAACTGGCTGCATTCCATGAATGTCATGATCTCCCTGCCAGGAAAATTACCGCTGTGGTTGTACGGCGACATTGGCTCATCTGCAGGACAAAAGGAATATGCTTATGATGCCGGTGTAGCTTTACGCGTTGTGCCGGATATCCTGGAAATATATTTCCCGATTACCACATCAGTCGATCTGAGCAACCTTCCTTACAAGCAAAGGATTACGTATCTTTTCAATATCCATAAGCTCAATCCGTTTGAAGCACTAAGAAAGCTCTCCCTGTAATCGTGGCTGGTCAGATCATATATTTCGCCTCCGATTTTCACCTCGGCGCACCGGACGAAGAAAGCAGCAGAGAGCGTGAGAAAAATATTGTCGCCTGGCTTCGTTCGATAGAAGGAGATGCGGAAACCGTTTTTCTCATGGGTGATGTGTTTGACTTCTGGTTCGAATACAAGACGGCCGTACCCCGAGGACATGTGCGTTTATTGGGACAACTGGCTCAAATGGCCGACAATGGGATCAGGTTGGTTTTCTTCACGGGCAATCACGACATGTGGGCATTCGATTACCTGGAAAAGGAGATCGGCATGGAGATACACCGCAAGCCCTTGCTCACAGAATTAAAAGGCAAACGCTTTTATCTGGCGCACGGTGATGGCATTGGCCCTGGTGACCACAAATACAAATTCCTCAAGGCTGTATTCGCCAACCCCTTATGTCAATGGTTATTTGCTCGGCTACATCCCAACTTCGGCATCGGCATTGCTCAGTACTTTTCAAGAAAGAGCCGCCTGTCTACAGAAGACGAGACATTTTACGGAGATAAGGAATGGCAGGTCATTCACTCGAGGGACATGCTGAAGGAACATGGTAAGATTGATTTCTTCATTTACGGACACCGCCATCTGGCGAACGATATTCCGCTGAAAGAAACAGCACGTTTCATCAACCTTGGCGACTGGATCTACTACCTCTCCC
>JAGQZQ010000074.1 GCA_020435415.1 Flavobacteriales bacterium | reverse complement strand
TCGGGGTTCGACTCCCTGCGAGGTCACGAAACAGCAAGAGCATACAGTAGCGATACATGTATGCTCTTGTTATTTTATCCCTTTAGGATGTTACCCCTTCGGGGTTCGCATTCTCCCACATACTCGCATTTCTATAATGATTACACCCCTTCGGGGTTGCATTGTATGAACCGGTGTAGATCAAGGAATCCAGGGGAACTTAACGAGGGCTATGTTAGCATTTATCCTATCAGATATGCTCCACTAACCCCGAAGGGGTGCACTATTCATAGGAAATGTCATCAGATCCAATCACTTCATCCGTATAGAATTTTAACACGCATTGTGGATTAATTTGTTTTCCAATGCTTTTGTTTCTAAGGTGATAGCACCTCTTCTGGGTTACATTATTTGAACCGGTATATATCCAGGAATCCGGCGGAACTTAACGAGGGCTATGTTAGCATTTATCCTATCAGATATGCTCCACTAACCCCGAAGGGGTGCAATATTTATAGGAAGATCATTCTATCCGCATGCCTTTTAAATGCCCCATTTCGAAGTACCCCAACCCCGAAGGGGTGACATAAATATCTATAGATAATTTTCTTGTAAATACGTAAGTGCTTACGTAAATTTATATATTTGTACGATGGATGTGTACAAAGATTCCGGTTACCTCATGCTCGGTTCCCGCCTCAAGCGGTTGAGTGAACGTATATTGCAGGACGTAGCCGCGGTGTACAAACAGCAAAACATTCCCTTCGAGATCACCTGGTTTCCTGTCTTCTTTCAGCTGGATCGAAGAGGTAATATGTCTGTTACGGAGCTTTCGGAGACGCTACGGGTTACCCATCCGGCCATCGTGCAAATGGTGGATAAACTTGTGGGGCATGGATTGGTGAAGTCGGAAAAAGACCCGGGTGACGGCAGGAAACGCATCGTCTGTTTTACAAAAAAAGGACAGCGTTTATTGGAAAAGGTGAAGCCTGTCTGGCAAATGTTGGAACACATCATGGAGGGCCTCATGCAGGAGAATGAACATCTTCTTAATTTTAATGAGACGCTTGGTGAATTGGAAAGGGCTCTCGATAAAAAAGATATACTTTCAAGATTAAACAAATCAATAACCCCATGAGTAAGACATTTTCATTCGGGACCGATCGATTGACGGTTGCGCTTGCGCTTGACCTCGCGGCAGGAAGGGTGACGGGAACGCTATCGTCACGGGTGGTTGACCAGGTGCGCAAGAGCCGACAGGCCGTGGATGATATCGTAAAGGGTAGTGATATTCTTTACGGTGTCAATACCGGATTCGGGCCGCTTTGCCAGACACGGATATCTCCTGAGGATACGGAACAACTGCAGGTGAATCTGATCAAGAGCCACAGCGTTGGTGTGGGAGAAGCCGTGTCGCCATTGCTCTCCAGGCTGATGCTTATTACCAAGCTGCAGGCATTGACGTTGGGCTTTTCCGGTGTGTCTGTGGAGTTGCTCGAACGTATCCTCTGGCACATAGATAATAATGTGATTCCCGTTGTGCCATCGCAGGGTTCGGTGGGAGCTTCCGGTGATCTTGCGCCTCTGGCTCATTTGTTTCTGCCATTGATCGGTCTGGGTGAGGTGACGCAATCAGGCGCAAGGCGGCCGGCTGCTGAAGTATTAGCGGAGGCAGGCCTACAGCCCCTGGCATTGAAGGCAAAGGAAGGACTGGCACTGATCAATGGAACGCAGTTCATTGCTTCCCATGCCATCCTTGCCGTAGAGCGATTACACCATGCGCTCAATACCGCTGATGTGATCGGTGCGATGTCATTGGAAGCGCTCCTTGGTTCAACCCGACCGTTTGATGAACGCTTGCATCAGCTGCGGCCGTTTAACGGAAACCTTCTTGTAGCACATCGTCTTCGTGAATTGTTGAAAGGATCGGAAATGGTGGTGTCGCATGAACATTGTGAGCGTGTTCAGGATCCATACTCTCTTCGGTGTATGCCCCCCGTGCATGGAGCCTCACGTAATGCCTGGCTACATCTCAAAGAATTGACACACATCGAGATCAACTCCGTGACGGATAACCCGATCGTACTTGATGCACAGAATACCATCAGTGGAGGGAATTTTCACGGACAGCCACTGGCGTTGCCACTAGATTATGCCACCCTGGCGGCCCATGAGGTCGGGAATATTTCAGACCGTCGTACCTATTTGTTACTGGAAGGGCGTGAAGGACTCCCCAAATTGTTGATGCGTAATACCGGTATCAACTCAGGATTTATGATCCCCCAATATACTTCTGCCGCTCTTGTGAGTGAGAATAAGGCGTTGTGTTTTCCGGCCAGCGCGGATAGTATACCCACGTCGCTCGGACAGGAAGATCATGTGAGCATGGGTTCCATCAGTGGACGTAAACTCAACCAGGTGATTGATAATCTGGAAAAGGTTTTGGCAGTGGAATTGATCTGTGCTGCGCAGGCTTTCGATTACCGCAGACCTTTGAAGTCCGGGCTGATCCTGGAAAGGTGTCACGATATGGTTCGTAGCTTTATCAGTCATACGGAAGAGGATCGCGTATTCTCCGATGATCTTCAAACTGCAACACAGATCATTTCTCAATACAAATTGTCGACCCTCGCTGCTGAAACTGCAGCGGAAGCCGGGATCGACTTAAACGGTGAACATGATGCACTATACAGACTTTCTTAAAAAATACGCCACACATCCGGTTTACAAAGCGCCCAGAGGCAATGAACTTCACGCGCGGTCCTGGCAAACCGAAGCTCCGCTGCGCATGTTACTTAATAACCTTGATGCCGAGGTGGCCGAGAATCCCGATGAACTGGTGGTCTACGGAGGAACCGGTCAGGCTGCGCGGAACCGGGATGCCCTGCAAGGAATTATCAAGGCCCTTTTGGAACTGGACGAAAATCATAGTCTATTGGTGCAATCCGGAAAGCCGGTAGGCATCATCCGAAGTCATCCCGAGGCGCCCCGTGTATTGATCGCAAACAGTAACCTCGTGCCGCATTGGGCCAACTGGGAGCATTTTGAGGCCCTAAAGGAGCGAGGCTTAATGATGTACGGGCAGATGACGGCGGGAAGTTGGATTTACATCGGCTCACAAGGAATTCTTCAAGGTACATATGAAACATTTGTGTCTTGCGGTCAGCAACATTTTAATGGTAATTTGAAACATAAGCTGCTGGTGTCCGGAGGCCTGGGAGGAATGGGTGGCGCACAACCCCTGGCCGCTACACTGGCCGGGGCGACTTTTCTGGGCGCAGATGTAGATCCCAAACGAATTCAAAAACGACTGGATACAAAGTATATTGACAAGATGACCTCGTCTTACGAAGAAGCCCGCGACTGGGCGTTGGAGGCGAAGGAAAAAGGAGAGGCCATCTCTATCGGATTGGTGAGTGATGCCGGCGATCTGCTTGAGCATTTGTTGAAAGATGATATCATTCCTGATATCCTTACGGACCAGACCTCCGCTCATGATCCTGTGAACGGCTATGTGCCCAACGGTTTGTCATTGGAAGAGGCGTCTACGTTGAGAAAAAAAGATCCTGTCGAATATAAAAAGCGGTCGCTGGTTAGCATGGCCCGGCATGTGAATTTGATGCTTGATATGCAAAGAAGAGGAAGCAAGACTTTTGACTACGGGAACAACCTGCGCGAATTTGCGAGACAGGGAGGCGCTGAGCATGCCTTTGATTTTCCGGGCTTTGTTCCAGCTTATATTCGCCCGCTATTCTGCGAAGGAAAAGGGCCCTTCCGTTGGGCGGCATTGTCTGGAGATCCTGAAGATATCTACACCACCGACCAGGCCCTGATGGAAGCTTTTCCTGAAAATACCCACCTGATCCATTGGTTGAAGGAAGCCAGGGATAAGATCGCGTTTCAGGGATTGCCTTGTCGTATATGCTGGTTGGGTATGGGAGAGCGCGAAAAGGCAGGACTCATATTTAATGACCTCGTGAAGTCAGGAAAGGTGAAGGCTCCTTTGGTGATTGGAAGGGATCACCTGGATTGTGGGTCCGTGGCATCACCATATCGCGAAACGGAATCCATGAAAGATGGTTCGGATGCGGTGTCCGACTGGCCGCTGTTGAATCTGATGGCCAATACGTCCGGGGGAGCTACCTGGGTAAGCTTTCATCACGGCGGTGGTGTAGGAATGGGCTATTCACAACATGCGGGAATGGTGGTGTTGGTAGATGGTACGGAACGGGCAGCCAATTGCATCAGAAGGGTGCTCTACAATGATCCGGCCCTTGGTGTGATCCGACATGCGGACGCAGGATATGAAATTGCAGAACGGGTTGCGGATGATTTTAGGTTGAAGATCTGACGAAAGTAAAAGATATTAGATATCAGACAATGGACAATAGATACCAGACAATAGAAAATAGACATTAGATATGTGAGATTTCATAATGGCGTGATCGCCTACATTTCAGTGTCTACAATCTAATGTCTTATATCCAGTATCTATTGACCAATGATCATTAACTATCACCAATTTTAAACCAGAGCCAATTTGAAACTCCTCGGACCATTCTCCCAGATCATATCCATGCGTGGCTTGCCATCCGCAGGCCCGATTGGTGCATCACAGCTTGAAGTTATTGAAAATGGCGGTGTGCTTGTGGAAGGTGATCATATTAAAGATGTTGGGGGGTACAATGAACTCAGATCACAAGCGGATGTTTTCGAAGAGATAATTGAACCTTCCGTTTTGATGCCGGGATTGATTGATGCACATACCCACATTTGCTTTGCAGGATCACGCGCAGGAGACTATATGCGCAGGCTGGAAGGGGAATCGTATCTTGATATCAGTGCCTCCGGCGGAGGGATCATGAGTACGGTCCGTCACACCAGGGATGCAGACAAAGCACAACTCATTGATGGGATTCTGAGTCGTTGCAAACGGTTAATCGGAGATGGCATCACGACATGCGAGGTGAAAAGCGGATATGGCCTGAGCCTGGAAGCAGAAGTCAAAATGCTGGAGGCAATTGCTGAAGCGAATACAAAATCACCCGTAACTCTCGTTGCCACATGTCTTGCTGCGCATGTTTGTCCACCGGAATTCAATTCGCAGATTGATTACATTAACCATTTGGTCAACGATCTTCTTCCTGAAGTTGTTAGGCGCAACCTGGCAAAGAGAGCGGATATCTTTGTGGAAAGATCGGCGTTCGGCAGCGAGTCTGCGACCAAATATCTGCTGACCTGCAAGCAACTGGGACTTGATGTGGTTATTCATGCCGACCAGTTTACCATCGAAGGAAGCCATCTTGCAGCGGAACATCAGGTGCTGAGTGCCGACCATCTTGAAGTGAGTGATGAACCATCGATCCGTGCCATGGCAAAATCCGGCGTGATAGGTGTGGTCTTACCCGGTGCCACCCTTGGCCTTGGGCAACATTTTGCGCCTGCCAGAAAGATGTTGGATAATGGCATGTGTGTGGTAATTGCCAGCGACTGGAATCCGGGTTCTGCCCCTATGGGAGACCTGTTGACCCAGGCCGCTGTTCTTGGTGCCGCGGAAAAACTGACCATGGCTGAGACCCTGGCAGGGATGACTGAAAGGGCGGCGCGTGCACTCAGGCTTGCGGACCGCGGAATACTCACCACAGGGAAGCGAGCGGATATGATATCGTTCCCCACAAATGATTATCGTGAAATCTTATACCATCAGGGCAGTATGAAGCCAAACAGGGTATGGGTGGACGGTAAATCTTACTAACTTCATCCCCAATGAATTCATCTTTGTATAAACCAACGGATCCTTCAATATGGACCGGACGCGTCGATGGCGACGGACCACTGCACCGCAGATATCATCAAGTGATCAAACCTGTTGATCTGGGTGGAAAGTTGACGCCAACAACAGATCCTTCATGGGCGCTTTTGGGTTTTTCCAGCGACGAGGGTGTGCGTCGTAATAAGGGCAGAGTGGGGGCGGCAGACGGACCGGATGCTATCCGGAAGGCCATGGCGTCTTTGCCTGTCCATGATTCCTCCCTGAAGCTTTTTGACGGCGGAGATATTACCTGTGCGAATGGTGATCTGGAAGACGCTCAGCAAATACTTTCGCAACATGTAGCCGGACTGATCCGGGCCGGATATCGTACCTGCGTGCTGGGTGGTGGTCATGAGGTGGCATACGGACACTACACCGGGGTTGCAAATGCCCTCGGAGATCAATCCGTGGGAATTATCAATATTGATGCACATTTTGATCTTCGGGATGATTCCGGTGGCCCCTCATCCGGAACCCCTTTCCGGCAGATTCGTGAAGACCTGCAATCGACACAAAGACCATTCAGGTATTTATGTATGGGGATTCAGCAATGCTCGAATACCCGGTTTTTGTTTGACAGGGCCGATGCATGGGGCGTTGAATATGTCATGGCAGAGGACCTGATGGGGCAAACCGGTGAGATGGTGCAGGATAAGCTCGACTGGTTTATGGAAGCGGTGGATGCCATTTACCTGACCATCTGCCTGGACGTTTTTTCCGCATCAATCGCGCCTGGAGTCAGTGCACCAAATGCGCTTGGGTTACTACCCAGGGATGTTACTCCCTGGCTCAGAAATATCGTGCTATCCGGAAAATTGGTAGCAATGGATGTCGCGGAAATGAATCCCTCTCTGGATCGTGATGGCATCACTGCGAGGTTGGCAGGATGCCTGTTGGATGAATGTTTTCAGGTTTCCGTATAAGGCCAGACACCTTAACTATGCCTTCGCTTTGCTTGTTTCTTTTTCCCTAAATGGTACTTTTGTGAAGAGTAGTTTCCAAGCCGGAAAGAGCAAGAAAGTCTTAATGTTTTTATTGCCATGAAAAAAATAACCACACCGCTATTGGTGCTAGGAATCTGTATGTCGTTAACCGCCTTCGCTCAGGATGACAGAGGCCATTGTGGAACCGATCAGCATTTTCAGGACCAGTTGAAGTCCGATCCGACCATGATCATCAGGGTGCAGGAAGACATGGCACGCATCAAGGCCCAGGTGCAGCGTATCGAGGCACTGAGGAGTTCAGGTGTTGCAGACAGCGTCAGGGTGATCCCTGTGGTGGTGCACGTGATGCACGACCAGGGCATAGAACGGATTGGCCTGGACCAGATTCAGAGCGGATTGGATAAGATGAATCTTGACTTTCGCAGACTCAACGCGGATACGGTCCAGACAAGACCCGTCTTCAAACCTTTTGCTGTGGATTGTAAGATTGAATTCAAGCTGGCTAAGATCGATCCGGATGGTAACTGCACCAACGGTGTTACATACTATGAGACCCCCCTGACCTACAACTGCAGAGATACGGTGAAGAGTGTGATCCAGTGGCCACCCGATAAGTATTTTAATGTATGGATCGTGAACAGCATTGACCCTACCCGATGGAATCTGCCTGGTGGCGGAATCATTGCCGGTTATGAAGAATTCCCCTGGGCTTACGGTGTGAAAGATACTTATGGTGCCGTAGTACGATATAATTTCTGGGGGTCCAAAGGCGCAGCCACCGGAAATAACGGAAGGACGGAAACCCATGAATTGGGCCATTGTCTGGGTTTATGGCATCCCTGGCAGGATCAACTGGTGGGCGGATACGGAGATGGTTGTTCATTTACCGTAGGTCATGACTGCACGGACAACAATGATATGGTCTGTGATACACCGCCCATGCCAATACCTACATATGGGTGTGATAAAACCCAGAACACCTGTCATAATGATACGGTCGGGCCGTCACCGTTTCAAACGGATACCGTTGATCCGATTGAAAACTTCATGAGCTATGATAACTGTCAGAATATGTTCAGCATCGGACAACGCAACCGTATGGAAGCTGTCTTTGCCACCTATCCGGCACTCGACAACCTCGTGTCCTTCACGAATGCCGTTGCAACAGGAACGGACAGTGGTTATACCGCTCCGTTATGTGCGCCGCATGCTGCTTTTAAGGTAGATAAAGAGATGATCTGCGCTGGCGCATCCGTGAAGTTTACAAACCAGACGTACGGGGCAACAGCTGACAGTTTGCATTGGACCTTTCCCGGAGGAACACCTTCATCATCAATACTGACAGCACCTACCGTGACTTATGCCAGTCCGGGTACATATAATGTGACACTGATAAGCTCCAATGCCGCCGGTATGGATACCCTGATCATCGTTGGTATGGTTACCGTGCTTGGAACCACTGCGGATTATTCAGATACCATCTATTCAGACGATCTTGAAAATACGGCCCGGGTCGATAGTACCTGGTTCAATCCGGAGACAACCGGAGGTAATCAGTGGGAAGTAACAACGGCAGCATCGTCTTCCGGGAGTCATTCCTTTACCGTAAATAATTTCGATAGAATCTGGAGTGGGGAAAAACTGGAGTTGATCACACCGTCCTTTGACTTGTCTAAAGTGAGTAACCCGGAGTTTTACTACAAAGTGGCTTATGCCAGAATTGATAATCTGTCGGATGACAAACTCAGTGTTTACATCAGTACAGATTGTGGAGGCATCTGGTCGCTTCGTTCCAGCAAACAGGGAAGTCAACTCGCCACTGTGGCAGATATGACCACACCATTTATTCCGGATTCTGTATCTCACTGGAGAGAAGATAAACTGGCGATCACATCTGCTTACGCGAGTAAAACCAATGTACGGTTCCGGTTTGTATTCGAGTCATGGCGTGGAAACCACATTTACCTGGATGATTTTATGATCAGAGATAAAACCACCGGATTGGAAGATATGGGGTATTTGTCCACACAGCCCAGGGTATTCCCTAACCCTTCTTCCGGTGTATTCCATGTGGCGTGTGATTTTACCAGGCCGGTGCAACATACCCGCATTGTGCTGACCGACCTTCTCGGGCGCGTTGTTTATGAGAAGGATCATGGTACATCTGCAGCCGGAAACAGAACGTTCCTGGTAGTTGCCGACGATCAGCGGTTAAATCCGGGCATGTATTTGTTGCAAATTCAAATGGATAACGTAAATTGGAATCAGCGTGTAATGATATCCAATGAATGATCGTCTCCGGATTCTTCTCGCAGGGATAGCCTGCACAGGCCTGTTCTTCTCAGGTCAGGCACAGGTGAATTATACGGTTGAGAAGAATATCCGGGTAGATCAATTCGGTTACCGGCCACAGGATGATAAGGTGGCTGTGCTTACAGATCCCCAGTCCGGGTTCAATGCATCCGAGTCATATCAGCCCGGTATTACAATGGAGGTACGGCGCCTTTACGATGGAACCACTGCTTTCACCGGGAGTTCCGCGTTATGGAATAATGGTGCTACCCAATCCCAGTCGGGAGATAAAGGCTGGCATTTTGATTTTTCCGCACTAACGGATACCGGTACCTATTATGTATTTGATCCGGCTAATCAGGTCGGGTCCTATCCTTTCATCATCCAGCCCCATGTCTATTTCGAAGTATTGAAAGCAGCTGCCAGGGTGTACTTTTACCAGCGGTGCGGATTCTCCAAACAATTGCCCTTTGCGGAAAACGGGTGGACAGACGGTGCGTCTTATCTTGCTTCCGGGCAAGACAGTGAAGCGCATAGTGTGGATGATAAAAACAACGCCGGTCTGGTAAAAGATATGAGGGGTGGCTGGTATGATGCAGGTGATAACAACAAGTACGTGACATTTACAGAAAGCGTGATGCACCAGTTGTTAGATGCCTACCGGTTTCAGCCGGCCATCTGGACGGATGATTTTGGTATTCCGGAATCAGGTAATAATTTGCCGGATATCCTTGACGAAGTCATGTGGGAGTTGGACTGGATCAAGCGCATGCAGGATACAGTTGATGGAGGTGTGCATATCAAGATCGGAGATATAGACTATACGTCACCATCTCCACCGAGCTCCGATACAGGACCGCGGTACTACGGCCCTAAGTGCTCTTCCTCAACCATTGTGACTGCCGGCATTTTTGCACATGCCGCCGTGGTGTTATCTGCATTCCCTTCACTTGCCACCTATGTGGATGATCTCATGGTACGCGCTGAAAAAGCCTGGGACTGGTACGGACAGAATGCCCGAAGTACAAATTGTGATACCCAGGAGATTGTTTCGGGGGATGCGGATAAAAGTCTGACAGATCAGGACCAGTCTGCAGTGACCGCTGCAGCATACCTGTTCGGTATTACTGGTAAACAGGTTTATGCGAACTACGTTAACGCCAACTACACCGCGGTGACTCTTCTGAATTGGTGGGGACCCTATGGTGTGGCTTACGGAGATGGTTTGTTATACTATGCCGCACTCAGCGGAGCGGATCAAACGGTTGCGAATGCCATCCGGGCAGCCAAGCAAAGCAATGCAAATTCTGTCGGTGATTTCTATGGCTTCTCCGTGCAAAAAGACTTGTACCGTTCATGGATGCCGGATGCACAATATCATTGGGGAAGTAACCAGATCAAGGCATGTACGGGTATCATTAATCTGGATATGAATCTGTATGCATTGGATGCTACAGATAGCTTGCAATATGCAAAGCGTGCGTTGGCCAGTGTGCATTACATGCATGGCGTAAATCCAATGGGCTTGGTGTATTTGTCCAATATGGCTGATCGTGGTGCAGAGAACAGCGTGAATACAATCTATCACAGTTGGTTTGCTGATGGCAGTGCGGTTTGGGATGATGTGCGGACATCAACATATGGTCCGGCACCCGGTTATGTTCCGGGTGGTCCCAATAAAGATTATGCTGGTAGCTTAGCATGGATAGGGAATGAGCCGGTTCAGAAGTCCTATCACGAATGGAATACAGGATATCCCGAGAACTCCTGGGAAATTACGGAGCCCGGTATCTATTACCAGTCTGCATACATACGTCTCCTGGCTTCATTCACAGAATTACCGGCGGTCGATTGTTTTGGTGAAACTGGTGGAGGTGCATTTGTAGACAGCTGCGGTATTTGTGCGGGTGGTAACACGGGCATAACGCCGGTAACCGATCCGGATAATTGTACCACCGGTATGGAAGCGATGGGCGACAGGAAGTGGATCGTGTTTCCCAATCCTGTGAAAGGGTTGTTGAATATTAAACCAGTGGACGGTTCGTCATTTGACTATATGGTGTATGATGCTTTGGGCCGTGTCATCATTAGTGGCGTGGGATCAGGTAATTTGGCGATTTCCATGGAAGGCCGCCCTGCGGGAATGTATTTTCTGAGGGTCACATCGTCCGGTGAAAACCTGACGTTGCCTTTGGTGGTGCAGGATAGCGAGAATTAATAGTTGCTTTCTTCCGGGACAACCACCCAAAGTATTACATATAGAAGCAGACCCGGAAAGCCTATACTCATCAAGCTCAATAATACCCAACCGATACGCACCAGTGTGGGATCCCAGTCCTGCCATTGGGCAATGCCTCCGCATACACCTGCAAGCATTCTCTCGTTCGATCTGGTAAGTCTTTTTGTTGGCATCATTACAAATATAACGATTCAGGGTTATATCATCTTTGCGCACAATATGAAGTGCCATGGTAAATGGAGAATGTGTTAATAAACTGTGTAAACAATGGGCTTGATTTGTTTGGAAGAATAATTTTTTGTACTTTGATTTGTATCGAGTTAGCTTGATGTGCTAAGTATTTTTAGTTCGTACGATTTCGAACAACATTTATGATTAATGCAGTGTTTCTCCCGCACTAGTTGGGTACTGGGGGAGGGTAAGGATCACATGCATTGTTTTGGTAGAGTATATTTTCATGCCTTGAATCGGAGGCATGTGGCTTGAGCGAAAACTAAATTTTTAACAGGAGGGTCTCCCATGAAAAAGATCTACCTAATGTTGGTGATATACAATGTCATCGGCATGAGCCTGGATGTACGTGCACAAGGGGCGTGCGGAAGTCCGGATGGTACATTTTACGATAACAACGGAACGCTGGGTACCAGTGTAAGCATGCCTGCGGATATTGGCGTGGCGGTCAATGCTGGTAAGTGCTATAAATTTGCACAGAACCAACTTCCAAGAACGGTTTGTTATACTTATCGATACCCTACCTCGGGTACCGTGCAGTTTCGTTGGTTGACCGACAACAGACCTTGCAATGGTTCCTGCACATACGGAGGGTCGTCAACTACAAACTCAACTTTCGGTTGCAATAACCTGGGTGGTCCAACATGCGGAACCACCAACATAAATACATATGATGAATCCTGTAACCTCGTAGGACCAGGCTTTCCTATCGGAACCGGATGTGGCTCGGGCATGTTCCCGGGGCAGATATACACCGTGTGTATGACCCTCAATCCAACCGGGTGTACAGACTCCATTGTAATTTGTCCAATTCTTAATTGCTCCGGAGGTTCGTGTGGTTGTGTTCTGGCTGCCAGCACTTCTTCTACGGATGTGACATGTAAGGGCGGAAGTAATGGAACAGCCACCGTAACCGCTACCGGAGGAAGCAACCCAAAGTATACCTGGAGCAATGGAAAAACAACAGCTACGGTCACTGGCCTTTCCGCAGGAACACATTCGGTAACCGTTACTTCCAACAGTGGCATTTGTTCCGATGTGCAAACCGTAACGGTTTCAGAACCGGCTACGAACCTGACTGTTTCCGCCAGCCACACCGATGTGAATTGTAAAGGTGGAAGCGATGGAACAGGAACGGTAAATCCTTCCGGCGGAACCCCGGGATATACCTATCTCTGGGCCAATGGGCAAACCACCGCTACGGCTACGGGTTTGACAGCAGGAAACCATCAGGTTACCGTGACCGATGCAAACAGCTGCACCGGACCTGGAACAGTAACGGTTACCGTTGATGAACCTGTGGCAAATCTGACCGTTTCCGATAGCCATACCGATGTCAATTGTAAAGGAGGTAACGACGGGACAGGTACGGTCAGCCCTTCGGGAGGAACCCCGGGATATACCTATCTCTGGGCCAACGGACAAACCACCGCAACCGCTACGGGCCTGGTGGCCGGCAATCATCAGGTCACAATAACCGATGCCAACGGCTGTACCGGACCCGGAACAGTAACCGTTACCGTTAATGAACCGAATGCCGACCTCACCGCAGCAACCAATGTTACGAACGCATTATGTAAGGGAGCATCAGACGGAACAGCGACCGTGAACCCTGCCGGGGGAACGCCAACCTATACCTATCTATGGAATAACGGACAAACAACACAAACGGCCACTGGTTTGAGCGCAGGAACCTACCAGGTGACCGTGACAGATGCCAACGGATGTACCAACGTGAGTGTGGTGAGTGCTACGGTGGGAGAACCAACAGTGTTAGCACTGGCCGGAAGCGAAATTCAATCTACATGTGGAAACAGCAATGGCTCAGCCATTGTAACACCATCAGGTGGAACCCCAGGGTATACCTATCTGTGGGGGAATGGTCAAACTGGCGATACAGCAGTAGGCTTGCTTGCCGGAAACTACAATGTTACGGTAACCGATAACAACGGATGTCAGAAGAACATCCAGGTGTCGGTGAATGATCAGAACGGACCTTCTGCTACTGCATCAAGTACCAATGTACTGTGCTTTGGTTCCAATGAGGGAACTGGAACTGTGGTGCCATCAGGGGGAACCCCGCCGTTGACATTCGCCTGGAGCGATGGTCAGACCACCGCTACAGCCACGGGCCTTGTAATGGGGACATACGGGGTAACGGTGTTTGATGTCAATGGATGTTTGGCCACGCAAAGCATTACAGTTACTGAGCCAACGGTATTGTCAAGTTCCGCGACATCCTCCACCAATGTGAGCTGTAAGTCAGGGAATGATGGAACAGGGACCGTTACGCCCGCGGGCGGGACGCCCAATTATTCCTTTGAATGGAGTGATGGTCAGACCACAGCCACCGCTACCGGTTTTCCTGCAGGGACTTTTTCTGTTACCATTTCCGATGCCAATGGATGTACCTATCTGGATTCTGTCACGATTACGCAACCCATCGAACCTCTTGACCTGAACTCGGTTGCCAATAATATTTCGTGTTATGGTGGTTTTGACGGATCTATCACCGCCGGCGCCGTGGGAGGTACACCCGGTTACACTTATGAATGGAGCGACGGTCAGACAGGAGCTACCGCCACGGGGCTGATGATAGGAGGTTACACCGTAACAGTAACCGATGCAAACGGATGTACCAACTCCGGAACGTTTACCCTCATCGAGCCGACGGCATTGACCTTAAATATGGATAGCTCCAACGCGTTATGCGGTATCGGATCCGGAACAGCCACGGCCTACCCGGGTGGGGGAACCCCTGGGTATACCTATGAATGGGATGATGGACAAACAACCAGTCTGGCAACAGGATTATATGCCGGAAATTACACAGTCACCATCACCGATGCCAACGGTTGTACCATCGTCAATACCACCACTGTGTTGCAAACGCCTTCTGTAACAGGAATCACCAGCAGTACGGGTGCCCTTTGTAATGGAAGCAATGATGGTACGGCTACCGTAATGCCATCGGGCGGATCCACACCATATAGTTATTTGTGGAGTGATGGGCAGACGGGAATCATCGCCACCGGTCTGGTCGCAGGTAACTACATCTTAACAGTTACGGACAGCACCGGTTGTGACACCGTGCTAACGGTATCGGTCGGCCAACCTACACCTTTGGTCTCCAGTACATCCGGTGATCAGTTTGCATGTGAAAATGCGAACGTGATCATAAGTGCGACAGCAACCGGTGGAATCGGGCCATATACTTACCAATGGGATGATCCGGGCAGCGGTACAACACCGGACATTACTGTGATACCTCCGGTTACAACGGTTTATTCCGTAACAGTTACAGATGCCAATGGGTGTATACAAACCGACAATGTGACCATTACCACCAATACACAACCTGAAGCCGACTTCGATGTTATTTGGGTTCCGAGTTGTGACGGCCTCAGAGGAAAGTTTACGGATGTCAGTATAAATGGGACAAGTGTGCTTTGGGATTTTGGTGATGGGTATAAGTCACCGGAGTTGATGCCGATCCACGAGTTTCCCTATGGAACCATTTCGCAAGTGGTGCTGACTGTTACCAATGGTACGTGCACTGATACTGCTATGGTAACAGCGGATATTCAGAATTTCGATTTTTACAATGACCCCCAGGTGCCCAATGTGTTCTCACCGAATGGAGATGGTATCAACGAACAATTCAAGGTTTTTGTGAACGGAGAAATGGCGGAGTGTACCAAGCTGACGATCCTAAACCGCTGGGGTAATTTTATATACAGTCCGCCTGGAGGGCAACTTGCATGGGATGGGCGTACCACTGCCGGAGAGGTGGTTCCTGAGGGAACTTATTTTTATGTAGTAGACATCAATGGACACCAGAAAGCCGGAAGTGTGACCGTAATTAAAAAGTAAAACCGATTTGACGTGTAGACGTAGAAGGGGGCGAATGGCCCCCTTTTTGCTATGGTAAAGTTGCGGGCAAAACATAAGCTCCTTACCATGATTAAAATACTTCACCGATCTATTATTCTGCTGTTTGCCATGACTATGGGGGCATGCGGAACTTCCAGTATCAGTCTCTCGGTCATGAAACCCGCAGACATTACCGTGTCTCAACACATAAAGCGCATCGCTGTTGTCAACAGGAGCTTTCCATCCAAAAAAACCAAAGTGGAGAATATTCTTGAGGGTGTTATAACCGGAGAGGGAATCGGGCAGGACAGGGATGGCTCCGAAGAATGCGTGTCCGGATTGGTGGATATTCTCACAAGAACGGAACGATTTGATGCAATCCGCCCGGCGATAGAACTTGAAGGTACCGGAAGGGAAGCCTTTCCGCCACCATTGCCCTGGGAAGAAGTAGAGCGTATTTGTGCCGAAAGCAATGCGGATGCCCTTCTGCTGCTTGAGGTGTTTGATTCTGACAGCAAATTCACCCATAAGATCGTTCAGGAGAAATCAAAAACCAAAGAAGGAGTAGAGGTTGTGAGAGATGTCTCTGAAGTGACAACCGATGTAAAGGTAACCACAGGCTGGCGATTGTACGATCCGAAAAACAAACGGATCATAGATGAATACAAAACGTCAGGAGGCAAATCATGGAGCTCCCGCGGCAGTTCTGAAGAGGATGCGCGAAACAGACTTCCTTCCAAACGTAATACGGTCAGGGATTGTGGCTTCATAGCCGGGAACTTTTATGCGCAAAGAATCAGTCCGGTTCCTGTCAGGGTCACAAGAAGTTATTATGTACGAAAACACCCGTCACTTAAAAAAGCTAAGAATTTTGTTCGCGTGAATGATTGGAACGGTGCGGCGGAAGAATGGAAGAAGGTGTTGGCCACCGGCGACAACAAGCAAAAGGGTAGGGCAGCATATAATATGGCATT
>JAGQZQ010000073.1 GCA_020435415.1 Flavobacteriales bacterium | reverse complement strand
ATCGCCGGGCTCCACCAGGTTAACCACCGCCATATCCATAGCCAGCGTACCGGACCCTGCTACAAGAAATGGCTGACCGGACGGGCACATCCACACTTTGCGCATCATCCTCAGACAATCACCCATCAGGGAAATAAATTCAGGCGCAACAAAACTGCTGGTTTGCCGACCCAGTGCCGAGAGTACCTCAGGATCCGATTCAATCGGTCCGGGAATCATTAATAGTTCGCGATGTTTCATTAACTGGTCGTTAGTAGCAAGTAGTTGTTCATTAGTCAGGCCATCTTCAAAAATGGTTGAATGCCGGCTTCTGCGATGATGGCATCGAGTTTTTTGCGGCCTGCATCTGAGGTCTCCATGATCGGCTTGCGGCATGGACCTCCATATAGTCCCATGGCATCCATCACATATTTCAGCCCGGGTACCCCATAGGTTCCGGTCACTGCATTATTCACCGGTGTCATTGATAACTGTAACTCCCGTGCTTCGCTAATCGCACCAGAATGAAAGAGCCGGATCATATCAATACACTGCCGGGGTGCGATGTTGGCCAGTGCCATGATGCCACCTGCTGCACCAATGGACAAAGCCGGTAATAAAAGGCTGGCTGAACCGATCAACAATTGAAAATCCGGCGCTGCTTTAATCACTGCCTCCATCTTCACCAGATTGCTTCCCGAATCTTTCCATCCGATGATGTTCTCATGTTTTGAAAGCTCGATCAAAAGATCCGCGGAAAGGTCCATGCCCGTGCATCCCGGCATGTTGTAAATAAGAACCGGAATGGTGACTGCATCAGCCACATCCGTGTAGAATGCCTTCAGGGCCGCGTCTGACATCAGGCCTTTGTAGTAATGAGGGTGTATGACGAGCAGCGCATCCGCACCTGATTTCTCCGCACGTTTCGATAGTCGAATGGTATCCTGGGTGGTATTGCATCCGGTTCCCGCCAGTAAAATCTTATCCGATGCGATGGCCTGTTTTGAAGCATCGATGGCCTGCACCTTCTCATCTTCATCCATCATCACGAATTCGCCGTTGGACCCGAGCACCAGCAGGCCGTTGAGCTCAAACTGATTCCAAATACCGATATTGGCTTTCAGCTCCTCAACCACCAATGCTCCCTGCACATCAAAGGGTGTGGGCATGGGCGGATATGCTCCGGAAAGATTGATCTTCTTCATTTTATTTCTTCATTCTTAATTCTTCATTCTTAATTCTTCATTCTTAACTCAGCTTCCTGGCCACCATCAATCCGTCACGGATCGGAAGCAGGACATTGTCCACCCGATCGTCCTTCATGATCTTTTCATTGTAAGCGGACAGGGCCTTTGTTTCTTCGTCCTGATCCTTCACATCGTCCAACACTTTGCCACTCCACAGCACATTATCGGCGATGATAAAACCGCCGGGACGTACCTTGTCAAAAACCGCATCGAAGTATTCGGAATAATTTTCTTTGTCGGCATCGATAAAAACCAGGTCGAATACCTCATCCAGCCAGGAGATAACTTCCAGTGCCGGCCCGATGTGCATTTTGATTTTCTTCTCCATGCCGGCTCTGGCGATATATTGATTCACCATGGGTTGCAGTTCTTCGTTGATATCTATGGTATGAAGGAGGCCGTCATCAGTCATTCCGGAGGCAAGACAAATTGCACTATAACCGGTATAGGTTCCGATCTCCAGAATTCGTCTGGGGCGTATCATGTGACTGAACGTCTCCAGCGCTTTTCCCTGAATATGCCCGGACAGCATGCGGGGCATCAACACCTTCGCATAGGTCTCCCGGTTCAGATCGGCGAGCACATCCGATTCCGGCTTGGTGTGTTTTTCAACAAATGTTTCTATGGCTTCATCTAAAAATTCCATGTTGCAATTGCGTTTATTTCACTTTGTAAAGTAACGTGCTTAGTTTGTTCGTATCAAATACCTCATTGGCGACTTCAAGTACCTGATTTGCCGTAACGCGCTCAATCCGGCGCACCACTTCTTCCATGGTTGGAAAATCTTCATTCATGAGAATACTTTTTCCCAATCCGTTCAGCAGGGCACTGTTGCTATCCCTGGCCATGGCAACCTGGCCGGCCAGTTGTGCTTTGGCCTGTCTCAATTGCAAGCTACCCAATTTTTTATCCGACAGTTTTTTCATCTCAGCATAGATCAGCTTCATACTTTTATCCATATGCTGCTTGTCTGCCGTAACATACACCACAAACAAACCTGTATCGCTGTATGTCGAGTAGCTTGAATCTATATTATAGGTATAGCCGTATTTTTCCCTGAGCGTCATATTCAGACGGGAGTTCATCCCGGGGCCTCCCAGGATATTATTCAGCAACACCATGGCGAAGCGTTTCTTATGCGAAGCGCCGTAACACGGACTTCCGATCACGCAATGCGCATGAAAGCCATCCCGCTCCGTTTCTTTGTAGAAGGATTTATGTGCCCGGAATGACGGGCGCTTTCCCGTAGTTGCACTTGAGGTTATGGCGCCCAGGTATTTTTCAGCCCAGGCCACAAGTTTATTAAAGGGAACATTACCCACGGAGCACAACACCATCTGATCCGTCACATATTGACGTTTCATAAAGGCATGAATATCTTTCCGAGTAAAGGCTTTGACACTTTCCGGTGTACCCAGGATAGGCCGGGCCAGGGAGTGCTTGCCAAATAGGCGCTCTTCAAACTCATCGAAAATGAGGTCCGACGGTGTGTCTTTGTAAGAATTGATCTCATCGATCACCACTTCCTTTTCCTTTTTTATTTCCTTATCCGGAAACACAGATGCAAAGACAATGTCCGCCAGCAACTCGATCGCCCTTTCATAATGGGCGTTCATAAAGGAGCTGTATAAAAAGGTCTCCTCTTTAGTGGTATAGGCATTCAACTCCCCTCCCACAATTTCCATGCGGTTAAGTATATGGTAGGCTTTTCTTTTGCGCGTCCCTTTGAAAATGAGATGTTCGATAAAGTGCGCCAGACCTTCCTCCCCCTTTTGTTCGTCACGTGATCCGGCATGGACCATCAGGCCGCAATGAGATACGCCACGATCCGAATGAAGGTGGGCTATGCGAATGCCGTTGGGCAATTGGTGTTGAAAGATATTCATAGCTTCAAATGAGTGGCCTCAAAGATAGCAAGATTCCGATGCCCTGTGCAGCCGGAACGTCCTCCGGTAACCGCTTGTCAGGGAATGCGTACATTTGGAGGCGGTGAATTCATGACAATGACCTATCATATCAAATGGCTCCTTCCTGTCTTGCTATGTTTTGGCATGACCCAGGACATCATGGCAAATGGTGGTCGCCCCCATTCACTTTACGTTTATTGGGGATGGAACCGCGCCTGGTATTCATCATCCGACATTACATTTCAGGGGCCAGACTATCATTTCACGCTGCACAAAGCTGATGCACACGATAAGCCTACACCATTTTCCCTGGATCCCTACTTTCATCCGAAATGGATCACCATCCCACAGACCAATCTGAGGATCGGATATGACCTGGGAAATTCCTGGGATATCTCCATCGGTGTGGATCATATGAAGTATGTGGTGACCACCTACCAAAAGCTGGACATCACCGGATATGTTTCAGTGAAGGGAAGTCCCTATGCCGGTGTTTATGACCACCAACGGATCACGCTGACAGACGACTTTGTGCACCTGGAGCATACGGACGGGCTCAACTACATGAACCTGGAGTTACGGAAAACCCTGTTCAAGTTACATTCTTCCGGCATCCTGAAGAACATCGAATTATCAGGCATTGCAGGAGGTGGTACCGGGGTCCTTCTTCCTAAAACCAATGCCACGCTGCTGGGGCATGCACGGCATGACGACTTCCACCTGTCAGGATTTGGGTTTGCCGGCATATCCGGACTCCGCCTGACCTTTTATCAGTTCTTTTTTCTTCAATCAGAAGCGAAGGGCGGATTTATTTCCATGCCTTCAATCCGTACAACCGCCGACAAAGCCGACAAGGCCAAACAGCACTTCTGGTTCGCTCAGACCAATTTTACCTTCGGTTTCCGATGGGCGTTAAACAAGAAAGACCCGGACTGTAATTGCTATAAATAAGTTTGTAGTTTGTGGTTTGTGGTTTTTAGTTCCCCCTACCGTTTCTGTAGGTGAAAGATTGTCTTAAGGGGTAAAATCATTCGCACGAAGATTCAGCAACCAGCCCGTGATCAAATCTTCACGGGATGCAAGAAACCACAAACCAGAAACTACAAACCAGAAACTGAAATTTAATTGCGTCTTTTCCGGTTCACCGTATAATCAAACACATCGTTGCGGAAGTAGTGTCCGCTTACATCAAGGGTCATCCGTTCCTTAGTGGCATTTCGTGGATCAATATCCGCAATGATGACAGACTCTTTGTCGTAAACCGGCTCGTGAATGTAGAAGCCGTCGGGACCTATGATGGCACTACCACCATGCAAGACATATTCATCCGGTTGATTCTTTAACTTCTTTGGCAGGGAAAGTTCTTCCGGAATGTCCCTCGCCTTCATCGTTAGTCCGGCTGCCAGCACAAAACATCTCCCTTCAAAGGCATACGCACGCGAAGCCACCTGATGCATCTCATGCACCGTGGGCCACACCGCCACATGGATCAGCTCTCCATCGTCATGAAGCACCTGACGGTTCATCGGCATCCAATGTTCCCAGCAAATTAATGAAGATACGCGTCCGACATTGGTATCTACAGACCGAAGCCCGGCCCCATCTCCCTGACCGTATACCATGCGCTCGGTATAGGTAGGCATCAGTTTGCGATGGTGATTCACCAATTCGCCATTGGAATCGAATGTGAGCAAAGCGTTATAAACGGTACCATTTCCCGGACCAGTCATGACTTTTTCATTCACACCGACCACGACAACCATCTTGTATTTTTTTGCCATTCGGCCGATCGAAGTTGTTTCCGGCCCGGGCACAGCCACACTGCTTTCATGAAATCTTGCAAACACCTCTTTGGCTTCCGGACTGCCCCACAAAGCCACATCCGGACATAGGTCTAACCAAACAGGGTAACCGGACAACCAGCTTTCACCAAATACAGCCATTTTCACACCTTTAGCGGACGCCTTCTCCATCAGACGATCCATCTTCTTAATGCTTGCAGCTGAGTCCAGCAATACCGGACTGTCCTGTATGATACCGACTCTGATCTTGGCCATGAATGATAGGGTTAGATCACGAAGATAGGGAAATGATGTATGACCTGGCGGGTGAGTCCAATTGGGTGACTTCAATTCCTGAATAATTAAAATAATGGCGTATTTTTGAAGGAGCCTTTTGTTTGTTCATCTACAAAAAATCAGGTATGATAAGACGTCTACGCATCCTTTCCATATCATTTCTTTGCTGCCTTTCGCTTTCACCGGTATTTGCCAAAGTGATTGAGGTATCCTACCCCGGCAACGACAAGGACATTCTACCCAACATTACCTCAGCATTGAATGATGCTACAGACGGGGATGTCATACTTCTCCCCCAGGGGCGGTTCATGATCAGTGGCCGGATATATCTGAAAAAGAAAATCTCCTTTGTTGGATACGGCATATGGGATGAAGCGAATAAAACCGGCACCCTGCTCTACCGCGACCCGAACGCCTCCGACAACGACCTGAAGAACAACAATGCCATGACGATGTTCTATGTGGATCCACAAACGGATGAGACATTTGACATCGCATTTTCAGGTTTCACCATCAGGGGTAAACAACCAAGCCTTAAGGCAGGAGACGGTTTATCCACTCTGGCCGATAACGGTATCTATCTTCGTTTTGTAAACGGTTTCCGAATTAGCCACATGCGCTTCGAATATTTCGGGGAATCTGCTGTACATGTCGTTCACCGTGACAGCATCGCCCATGGACTCATAGACCATTGTGAGTTCTACTTCAACGTGAAGGATCCCAATGGCGAGCAGGGAAATAAAGGACTGGGCCTGGGATATGGCGTGGTAATGTACAGCGACAATCAGGTGTGGCTTGACGACCCCAGGTTCGGAACTGACAATTTTATTTTCATAGAAGATAACTTCTTTGAATTTCACCGGCACTCCGTTGCTGCCGGAGGTGGTGCACTCTACGTAGCAAGGTATAATGTGGTGAAGAATAATCTGGTAGCATCCGGAATTGACGCCCATGAGAGCTACGGTGCGCCGTCGGGAGGTAACCGCTTCGCTACCCGGGCAGTGGAAATTTATGAGAATACCATTATCAATACCGTGTACCGCGACTTCACCCCTATCAATCCGGGGGATGAGAAAGACGTAAAACTTGTTCCGATAGAAGGCATAGGTATCAGAGGTGGTGAAGCGGTCGTTCACCACAACACCATCAAAGGATATCTCTACGGAGGAAGAATCGTTGATCATTCATTCAATGCCTCCAAACCCGTTGTTTATCCGCTACCCTACCAACCCGGATATGACAGCGGCCTCAAACTCGGCCCCAATCATTCGGGAACCGATCCGGCAAATGGGGAGGGTGACCTGTTTTACTGGGAGAACGATTTCACCCCACACCATTTTGACAACAGCAACGGCTGGTATAATTCGGTAGACTTCTACAACGAAAACCCAGCTCCCAAAGGCCCATTCAAAGAAGGCCGCGATTACCACCTTGTGAAGCTACCGGGTTATGTTGTGTTTGTATACCCACACCCACGCCAGGGATCACTGAAAGATCTGGCGTGTGAAACGGACCTGAATGATGATGGACAAACCAATGCCTCAGACCTTTCCATTCTTCTTGATTCATTCGGCAAAACATGCAGCACATCATGTCCGACCGATTTCAACAAGGATGGGGTCACCAATATGGAAGACCTGTTGATGCTGGAAAATAAGATGGGGCCGGGGTGCACGGTTAAATCCGAGGTCAACGAAATCTTCCTTTACCCCAACCCTGCCATCGATCTGTTGAACTTTCAGCTGAGCGACAGCCGCGGACAAAAAGTAGGTGTTCAACTGCTGGATATGTATGGCAAGTTTGTCATTAAGAATATGAAGGCCGTGGCGGACCCCTATGCTCCGATCCGCCTAGAGCTTACAAGTATCCAACCCGGAATTTATGTATTGAAGGTCACCAACGGCAGCGATATCTTCCTGAGGAAATTTGTAAAAGTCAATAACAACAAATCCTAAACACACTTCCCAACCCTTACAATAACAGCTAAAATTACCAGGCAAGGTGATTTTTATGTTTCCCATTCCGACTGATTTTTTGTTGATGCAAATGTGAACGGTGTATGAACTTTTGCTCGTGGACTGTAATATGAATCACGTAAAAAGTTAATTCATCGGCAACCTGTTTTTCTCATCCGGCGTACTATATTGCGGAAGGCTTTTAAGGTCATTGTATCACCTCCTAATCGTGGGCATGATGAGAAGAAAACTACAATCCTTATCCGTCATCATTCTTTCCTGTATAGTTCTTAAGCACGCAGAAGCAAAAACCATCTCCGTGCAAAATCCGGGAAACGATAAAAACATAGAGTCGTACATCGCAAATGCGTTGAATGCGGCTGTCGATGGCGATGAAATTTTATTACCTAAAGGAAGATTTGTATTCAACGGACGCATCTACCTTAAGAAACGGATATCGGTAACCGGACAAGGTATCTGGAATGAAAGTGCACAAACCGGAACGCTGTTGTACCGCGACCCCAAACTGGCTGAGAGTGTTCTTACCAGTACCGTTGCGATCAACATGATCTTTGTGGACCCCCAGACCGACGCCAACTTCAACATCTTATTCAAGGATTTTACCATACGTGGAAAACAACCAAGCCTGAAGGCCAACGACGGTCTTTCCATGGCACCGGATTGCGGGATTTACCTTCGATATGTGAACGGCTTCCGGATCACCCGGGTGCGCTTTGAATACTTCGGGGAATCCGCAGTGCATGTATTGCACCGGGACAATATCGCACACGGACTGATTGATCATTGTCAGTTCTATAATAACGTAAAAGATCCTAATGGGCTGCGAGGCGACAAAGGCCTGGGGCTGGGGTATGGTGTGGTTGTTTATAGCGATAATCAGGAATGGATCAGTGATCCCCGGTTCGGTTCGGACAATTTCATCTTTATTGAAGATAATATCTTCATGTATCACAGGCACTCCATTGCTGCAGGAGGTGGTGCGCTTTATGTTGCCCGATACAACTCCATTCAGAATAACCTGGTGGCATCGGGTATTGATGCCCACGAAAGTTACGGGGAGCAGACGGGTTCAAATCGTTTTGCAACAAGGGCGGTTGAGATATACAACAACACACTTATCAATACAGTATACCGCGATTTTACCCCTATCCAACCGGGCGATCAGAAGGATGTTAGTCTTGTTCCCCTTGAAGGGATAGGCATACGGGGCGGGGAAGCGGTAGTATATGGCAATACCATTCAGGGCTACCTGTACGGAGGACGAATTGTTGACCACACCTACAATTCCTCCTCTACAGTAAACTATCCCTTGCCGTATCAACCAGGATATGAAAGCGGATTGAGCCTTGGAGCAAATCACTCGGGCACGAACGGAACAGCAGGAAAAGGGGACCTGTTTTACTGGAACAATAAGTTCACCCCTCATCATTTTGATAATTCCAATGGCTGGTATACTTCCGTAAACTTTTACAATGAAAATCCTGCCCCCAAGGGTCCGTTCAAAGAGGGTCGGGATTACCATCTGGTCGCAAAACCGGCATACAAACCATATCCTTATCCGCATCCCAGGCAGGGAATCTCATATGACACATCATGTAAAACGGATCTGAACGGAGATGGCCGGACAGACAACTCCGACTTCCTTGTCTTTTTGAATGCATTTCAGAAGTCGTGCGGGAGTTCACCGTGCCCCACCGACTTCAACAAAGATGGCCGTACGGATAACTCCGACTTCCTTTATTTCCAGGGAAAATATGGCAGTTACTGTATCAATTCCGCCGTATCCAGCAAAACCGATAACGATAACACATCCTGGAATGCAACACCAGATGTAATTTCCCCGGCACCGGAACAGAATATGCGGCTATTTCCAAATCCGGCCACCGATCGTATCAATGTTTTTCTTCCACAGGCATGTGATGAACACATGCAACTTGAAATGCTTGACATGTCAGGAAGGTCTATTCTTTTAAAGATGGTTGGACCAAGCCAGGAGCAGATCATTTCACTTGACCTTTCAGGGATACCACCAGGGACCTATATACTGCGCGTGTTAACCAACCAACAGGTGGCCCAGGAAAAAATGATGATATCCGAGCGATAGTTATACGGATATTCACGACCAACCATCACTCACCTTAGAGCAATCCGACACGCTCTTTGTCGTAAAGAAAGTATACAGAATTTTCTTTCATTATAATTCGTCTGACCTAATAGCAATACTTATTGGCTTCGATCAGTTTGGCTGCAATGGCACGACGGGCGTCCTTCGTATTCAGCGGCGCTACCTTTGTGAATCGTTTCAGCCCCATCAGGATCATGCGTTGTTCATCACCTTCCGCCCAGGCATTGATGGCATTTTTTCCTGCGAAATGAATACGGTCGGCAGCGTCATTTACAAACACCTTCACCATGGCAATCTGCTCCTTGCAGGCTTCCTCTCCCTTCGTGGCAATCATCTTCTCTACCCTTAACAGGAGGGATTCTCCGGCATAGGTTTGGATCACCATATCGGCCAGGTTCATGATCACTTCCTGTTCCGTTTCCAGTTTGGCCATCAGCTTTTGCGCAGTGGCACCAGCAGTAACAAGAATGGCTTTTTTAAACTGATCGATATACTTTTTCTGCTCAGCCAGAACGCCGGTGGCTTCCTCTCCGAAACTCGGAACAGACATCAGCTCACCCTGCACTTTCATGGCAGGTCCGAGCAGATCGATCTGTCCTTTCATCGCACGCTTCAACAACATATCGATCGTAAGCATCCGGTTGATCTCATTGGTTCCTTCAAAGATGCGGTTGATCCGGCTGTCCCGGTAGGCACGGTCCATCGGATATTCCGAAGAAAAGCCGTAGCCGCCGTATACCTGTACGCCTTCATCAACCACAAAATCCAACACTTCTGAACCAAACACTTTCAGGATGGCGCATTCAATGGCAAACTCCTCTGCAGCTCCCAACAAGGCTTCTCCAAAATCCTTGCCTTCTGCTTTGAGGGCTTCTTCCTTTTCGTGGATGTCCTTGCTCAGTCTGTAAATGGCAGATTCCAATGCATAGATGCGAATGGCCTGTTCAGCCATTTTATGTTGCATGGCCCCGAATTTCGCAATGGGGGTTTTGAATTGTTCCCGCTCATTGGCATAGCTTACCGTATTTGTAGCCGTAGCCTTGGCACCTCCCAAAGCGGCTGCTGCCAGCTTTGCACGGCCAATGTTCAATATATTGAAAGCGATCTTATGACCTTTTCCGACTTCTCCCAGGAGGTTTTCCACAGGCACTTTGCAATTTTCAAGAAATACCTGACGGGTGGAAGATCCTTTGATCCCCATTTTATGTTCTTCCTCTCCGAGGGTGAGTCCTCCGAAGGATTTTTCCACGATGAAGCCGGTGAACTTATCGCCATCAATTTGCGCGAACACCACGAAAATGTCTGCAAACCCGCCGTTGGTAATCCACATCTTCTGACCGTTCAGCACATAGTGTTTTCCATCATCGGATAATACGGCTTTGGTCTTGGCTGCAAGTGCGTCCGATCCGGAGCCCGGCTCAGTAAGACAGTAGCATGCCTTCCATTCGCCGGTAGCGAGTTTGGGGAGATACTTTTCTTTTTGTTGCTGATTTCCGAAGTATAGGATCGGAAGGGTTCCGATTCCCGTGTGGGCTGCCAGTGCCACCGCAAATGAATGTCCGCCTCCGATGACCTCGGTGAGCATCATATTGGTGATAAAATCCTTTCCGAAGCCACCGAATTCTTCCGGAACGGCCGTTCCAAGTAGTCCGAGTTCTCCGGCCTTATCAAGCAAAGAAGGCATGAGTCCTTCTTCCATCTTGTCGATGCGATCGAGGTTGGGAAGCACTTCCGCATTCAGAAAATCCGCCGCCATACCGGCGATCATGTTTTGTTCTTCGTTGGCATCTTCGGGGATAAATACGGAGGCTGGATCGGTGTTGCGGATCAGAAATTCGCCGCCTTTCAATGCTGCTGTTTTGGTAGTCTCACTCATAGTCTGGGGCATTTTTTATAAAGGTATCAATTTTGACATTTGATTGCCATGCGACGTTTTACGGATTTGGATTGCAGGGGTTGCAGTGACTAAGAGAAAAGTAGTTCACCCTATGGTATTGGGTGTATCATCTTGCGAGATACGCCATTGAACTATTCAAATAAAAAGGATGATCTTTTCTTACCCTCGCAACCCGATGCGGCAGGTTCGCCACTTCCCGTGCCAAATGTGTCGTAACTTTACAACGGGGCGGGGATTCGTGTGCCCCGTAATCCGGCTATCTGCGATTGCCGCACTGCCTCGCCAAACAAGAATATTTCCCACGGTCTTACCTCTGCTCCCTTGCCCTCTTTCAATCTATCTCACTCCTACTTCAACAACTCGAATATACCCGCTGCACCTTGTCCGGTTCCTACACACATGGTAACCATGCCATACTTCTGCTTCCTGCGACGCATCTCATTGAAAAGCTGCACGGACAATTTGGCTCCCGTACATCCCAAAGGATGTCCCAATGCAATGGCTCCTCCGTTTACATTCACAATGTCCGGATCAATACCCAGCTCACGAATCACCGCCAATGATTGCGACGCAAAGGCTTCGTTCAACTCAATCTGCTCGATATCCTTCAGTTTCATGCCGGCTCTTTCTACCGCCTGGGGAATGGCTGCTACCGGTCCTATGCCCATCACACGGGGCTCAACACCCGACACACCGTAAGACACCAACCGCGCAATCGGTTCAAGGTTCAACTCTTTCACCATCCTCTCAGACATGACAATCACAAATGCAGCACCGTCCGAAGTTTGTGAAGCATTTCCCGCAGTGACCGTACCCTTGGCATCAAAAACGGGTCTGAGCTTGGCCAGGCGTTCTATCGTTGTATCCGGACGGGCACCCTCGTCGGTGTCTACCACATATTCCCGTTCTTTTCTTTTTTCGTCTTCGGTCAGGTAAACTTCTTTGACGGTTACCGGAACAATGTCATCCTTGAAGCGGCCATTCTTAATCGCATCCACCGCTTTCATATGGGACTTGTAAGAGAACTCATCCTGGTCTTCCCGGCTCACTTTATAGTCACGGGCTACAGCTTCCGCAGTCAAACCCATTCCCCAGTACCAGTCCGGATGAGATTTGGTCACATCCCAGTTGGGAACAATACGCCACCCACCGAACGGTATCGGTGACATACATTCCACACCACCGGCGATGATACAATCCGCCATGCCGCTTCTGATCTTGGCGGTGGCAATGGCAATGGTCTCCAGACCCGACGAGCAATAGCGATTGACCGTCATACCCGGAACCTTGATCGTATCAAGTGCCATCAGTGAGATCATCCGCCCGACATTCAGACCCTGTTCCGCTTCAGGTGTTGCATTACCCACAATCACATCGTCTATCCGATCCTTATCCAGCGACGGAACCGATGCCATCAGATGTTTGATCACATCCGCAGCGAGGTCATCAGGTCGTGTGAACCGGAACAATCCCCTCGGGGCTTTTCCTACGGCGGAACGAAATCCGGCTATGATGTATGCTTCCATTTTGTTGATTTTTAGATTTTAGATATTAGAGGTTAGATTGTTAATGGGTCTCCTGTGCATAAAACCGGAACTACCTCGGTAACCTCATTCATTTATATGTGCTTATCATTTTTTTAATCCAATTATCAACTTTTGAACCTCTGCTAAACTGCTTAATATTTTATCTACCAGTTCATCTCTGATCATAGATAAATCTGATGCTATAAGCAATTGTGTTTCCAACTCATACGCTGAGCCTAGTGCATATCCCAAAAACTGATCAAACTCCCTTGGTGAGTTTCGGCCGGAACCTTCAGCAATATTAGATGCAATAGATACTACTGCTCTATTCATCTGCGTTACCAAACCATATTTTTCCGACTCGGGAAATTTATTTGTAGCACTGTACACATCAATCGCTAGCTTCATTGTTTTTTGCCAGGCCTTTAATTGTTTAAATCGGTGCATATTCTCATAGGGAGCCCTCTACGTTTCAATTCTCTATCTGTCTAAAATCTGATAGTCTATTATCTGGTATCTCCTAAACTAATTCCTCAACGGCTTTCCCGTTTTCAACAAACTCTCAATCCTTTGCAGTGTTTTTTGTTCTCCGGTGAGGGACAAGAATGCTTCCCGTTCCAGGTCCAGCAGATATTGTTCAGATACGCGCGTTGGTTGGGACAGATCACCACCACAAATAACGTAGCCCAACTTCTGGGAGATGAACTGATCGTATTCAGAAATGTAGTGTCCTGACACCATGCTATTGGCACCGGCATAGAATACGCCAAGGCCTGATTTACCCATTACCAGAATATCTTTTCGTTGTATGGGTCTGGTGTATCCGGCTTCCGCCATTTCAATCGCAGCAGCTTTTGCATCTGCAATCTGCCGCTGGATATTTACAGAAACTCCGTCCCTTCCCTCTACATATATACCCAGGTCAAATGCTTCGTGCGCCGAAGTCGAAACCTTAGCCATACCAATGGTCAGGAAGCGTTCTCTTAAAACCGGCAGCGGATCTCCGTTTTCCGGGAATGCATCGGAAGCACGCAACGCAAACTCCTTTGTGCCTCCTCCTCCCGGAATGAGTCCGGCTCCGAATTCCACCAGCCCGGTATATGTTTCTGCGGCGGCCTGGACCCTGTCTGCATGCAAGGCAATTTCACATCCGCCCCCAAGGGAAAGTCCGTGTGGTGCGATGACGACAGGTACGGATGAATACCTCACCCGCATCATCGTCCGCTGGAACGTACGGATGGCAAAATCTATCTCATCATATTCCTGTTCGATGGCCATCATAAAAATCATGGCCAGATTGGCGCCGGCAGAAAAGTTGGCACCCTGGTTTCCAATGACCAGGCCGCGGTAATCTTTTTCAGCGATCTCAATGGCCTTGTTGATGCCCTCGATCACCTCGCCACCCATGGTATTCATTTTGGTGTGGAACTCAAGGTTCAGTATCCCGTCACCAATGTCAAAGAGGGTGGCGCCCTGGTTGCCCCAGACGACCATCTCTCCGCGCAAATGATCAAGGATCACGTATTCATCAAGGCCAGGCACAGGCTGATAACTTTTGGAAACGATATCGTAATAGTGTCTGACCCCTTTTTCTACTTTATAAAAGGATGTCATTCCGGCGGCAATCATTTCATCAATCCATGGTGCGGCGGTAACCCCGGCCTCTTTCATCATGGCCACGGATTTACCGAGGCCAACAGCATCCCATAATTCAAACGGACCCAGCTCCCAACCGAAGCCAGCGTTCATAGCGTCATCCACTTTGTATAGCTCATCCGATATTTCCGGAATGCGGAACGACACGTACTTAAATAGATTAAAGAAGATGGCGCGGTAAAAATCCCCGGCCTTATCTTTTCCTGAAGCCAATACTTTCATTCTTGTCCGCAGGTCTTCCACAGGTCTGGCTGCTTCAAGCGTGGCGAATTTTACTTTTCCTTTTTCCTCATATTCGAGGGTGTCCAGGTTCAGCGAGAGGATGTCGCTTTTGCCTCCTTCTCCCTTTACCTTTTTATAAAAACCTTGTCCGCTCTTTGATCCCAGCCATTTATTTTCGACCATCTTTCCGATGAAACCGGGAATCTCAAACACGGCTTTCGCTTCATCATCCGGGCAGTTCTCCCTGACCCCGTTGGCCACATGCACCAGGGTATCCAATCCAACAACATCACATGTACGAAAGGTGGCCGACTTGGGTCTTCCGAGCACCGGGCCGGTGAGCTTATCAACTTCATCCACCGTAAGTCCCATTTTTTTCACCGTATGAAAGAGGTCCATGATACCGAATACTCCGATTCTGTTGGCGATAAACGCAGGGGTGTCTTTACATAAAACGGTACGTTTTCCGAGGTACCGGTCGCCATAGTGCATGAGAAAATCCAGCACTTCGGGATCTGTGTCCGGAGATGGAATGATCTCCAGTAAGCGCAGGTATCGGGGCGGATTAAAAAAGTGGGTGCCGCAGAAGTGTTTCTTAAAATCATCGCTGCGACCTTCGGTCATCATGCGAATGGGAATACCCGACGTGTTGGAGGTGATAAGACTTCCGGGGCGACGGTGTTTCTCTACATTATCAAATACCTTTTTCTTGATATCCAGGTTTTCGATCACCACTTCGATGACCCAATCGCATTTAGCGATACCGGCCAGATCATCATCAAAATTTCCAGTGGAAATGCGCGAAGCATACGATTTCCGATAGATGGGAGATGGGTTAGACTTCAGAGCAAACTGCAGCGCCTCGTTCACAATGCGGTTACGAACTGCCGGACTTTCCAGTGTAAGGCCTTTGGCTTTTTCAGCGTCATTCACCTCCCGCGGCACGATATCCAGGAGAAGCACTTCCACGCCAATATTCGCAAAGTGGCAGGCGATCCGTGACCCCATCACTCCGGAGCCGAGTACAGCTACTTTCTTAATCATCCTCTTCATGAATGCAATGTCTTAAGGTTAGTTCCGGGTTTATCCGGCATAGATTTCATCAATAGCTTGCTGATACTTCTCCGTGATCACCTTGCGCTTGAGTTTAAGCGTTGGGGTGAGTTCTCCTCCCTCTACACTCCATTCCACCGGCAGCAATTTTATTTTCTTTACCTGTTCGGTCTTTCCGAAGTCCTTATTATATCCATCAATTTCCTTCCAGATGCGATCTCGGATCTTGCTATCGAAGATCATTTCTGCGTCTGTTGTGTAGGAGATTCCCTGTTCCTGACACCATTCCTTCAGGTAAGCAAAGGCGGGTACCACCAGGGCACCAGGGAATTTCTGTCCGGCACCCACCACCATCACCTGCTCGATGAAGGCAGACTCTTTGTATTTGTTCTCAAGCACCTGGGGCGCTACATATTTACCTCCGGAGGTTTTGAACATTTCCTTTTTCCGGTCGGTGATCTTCAGGAATCGATTGTCCACAAATTCACCGATGTCACCGGTATGAAACCACCCGTCTTTATCTATCACTTCAGCCGTAAGGTCAGGTCGTTTGTAATAGCCGAGCATGACGTTGGGGCCTTTACACAGTATCTCGCCATCTTCCGCGAACTTGACTTCACAATTGAAAATGACCGGACCGACCGTACCGATAGCGGCGCCATCGGGCTCAAAATTGTTTACGGCGATAACGGGACTCG
>JAGQZQ010000072.1 GCA_020435415.1 Flavobacteriales bacterium | reverse complement strand
CAAAACCACACAGTCTCTCAAAGTGCTCAGCGATAATGGCCCGTGCTACATTGCCAAAGACCTGGCTGAGTTCTTCCAGGACAGGGAGATCAAGCACGTACGCGGAAGAGTCCGTCATCCGCAGACCCAGGGAAAGATCGAACGCTGGCATCAGTCCATGAAGAACGTGATCAAGCTGGACAACTATTATTCACCCGATGAATTGCGCCAGGCGCTGGCTGAATTTATCCGATACTACAACAACCGCAGGTACCATGAATCACTGGAAAATCTCACGCCTGCCGACGTATTTTTCGGCAGGGATAAACAGATCCTGGCCAGACGAAAACAAACCAAAGAAAGAACCATGAAACAAAGAAGAAAATTCCACCGTCAACAAATGTTAAATCTATGACTTAAATTAGATCGCCTTTTGTCCGGATTTGTTTTAAGACGCACAGGAGCCGGTGATGCCCCCCATTGATCAACCAGTATACGGTCAGCACGACCAGGATAACAAACAGGGAGACCCAAAGATTGTATTTCCGTCTGAACCGTGAGAAGAAGTACAGGACGATCAGCACTGCGGTTGAGACCACACTGAACACGCGAAGCGACCAGGGAAATGATTCTATGAAATTGAATATGCCGCTGACCAGAGAAAATACGAAAGCACAGAAATGAAGAGCATTAAAATTTACCTCTTCAAGACTTCTTTCGTTTTGGTCCCTGTCTGACCGGGAGCGAACAAGCGCATCCAGCCACGCCAGCGGGTCATTAAAACTTTGGCTCATAAGTAATCACCTCCTACCCAGGACATGCCACCTGGTGCTCAATTGTGTTGCGAAAGTCGAAATATGGTATTATCCATATATAAACTTACTTGTAATTCGTGTTAAATTTTAATCGAATGAACGGGGATACGCCACCTGGAAAATTTGGTTTTGATAAGTTATTAACACCTTGTCGGGTGATGGCGTCAAACATCACCACTGGTTGGGATTGTAGTTGTTGGAAAATCCGGTCATATGCGCGCCAAGAAGGAGTTGTGTAAATAATGTATACCGTTCACAGGTTAGAGTGCATTCATTGTGCACACCACTTTGATTGCATTGTCCATAGCTCACACAAGTTTGAAGTGCCAGTTTGTAATCATTTGTATTGTTCTGATCCAGGGCAGCTGCGCCTATAAATGTATCATCCCTGCCCATCAAAGTCTGAAACGAATACGTGATGGGTTGTACCTGAGCCATGCCCCATTGATCATAATAACTCTGATAGCCTGTGTAAGCCATTCTGTGTGCTGCCGTTCCTCCCCATAGGATTACCGGTTCCGTATAGCTGTAGGTCATATCCTGTTCATATGAAAGTGTGCCACCGTCCAACTGAACTATCAGAGCTTGAAACAGATCTGCATTCGGTGAGAATTTTGCCAAAAGGTCCGGATTTGTGCTTGTTACCTTTTGTGCCCAAACTACAAAGGCCATATTCTGCGCTGCAAATTCTCCGACCAGAAGCCCATTCTCAACGGTCTCAAGGTGCATTCCTTCAGGAACACAGATTACGGCACCGCTATACAAATCTTCATAGATATCGTATCTGAATTGCGCATAATTACTTAAGGTATGAGCGCTGAATGTATTCACCAGTTGCACCAGTGTGGTGGGATCATCCACGGTTTGCCACATCTCCTCGATCGTGCGTGTTTTGGTTTTTACAAACCGGAAGTCTTCGTAGTTCACCACTTCCCACTCATCCTCTTCAATCACATAATCCGCGGAAAAAGTGGCGGTGTTACCACTTCCGCATGACGTGGCTGACTGGGCTGGTTCCAGTGAACGTTCCAGGTCGTTGATGCGGGATGCAGGGATGCCCCAGCTGATGGAGCTGGCGCCGCGATCCAGACCGCCATCCGCAATCCCGACCAGTTTGCCGCTCAGGTCCACAATGGGTGACCCGGAAAATCCGGGCAACAGGGTGCCATCCAGGTAAAGAATGTCGATGGCAGGGTCGGGAGATTTACATTGGTTCAGGGCTGTCTTGAGGCTGGCAGACAAGAGGCCCTCAAGTTTGTTATTTCTGGAAAAGCCCAGGCGAAGGGAGCGGTCGATGATGTTGTTGAGGTTGCCATCTCCGTTGTAGCCGATTGTGTATAAATCGGAATGAAGGGCAGGGCTCCCGTTGACGGTTGAGAGAATGGGGGAGGAAGCGGATGCTTCGCGGTCCATTTCCAGCAACACGAGGTCATGTGCTTTGAGTACTTTCCTGACGCGGGCCGTACGTACACCATCATGCAGGGTGATCTTCACGGTGCGGTGGTCGCCAATGAGGTGAAGGGTCGTAACGATCCAGTTGCGCTGTTTCCACAAGAAGCCCGTGCCGATTTTTCCACCGCTTTCCACACGCACGATCGACTTCTGGATCTGGTTGACCAGCGTGGCGGAAGGCTGGGCAACGGCAACGGACATGGATGCTGTTGCAAGAATAAGAAACAGCGCGCGTAGTTTATTCATGGCACAGGCATGATTGAATGAGGGCCAGGGCTTTCTTTCGGTCGTTGGGGTTGATGTCTGTCACGCCTTTCGCCGCTACGGCCCAAACACCGCCCATGACTTTCCAGGCGTTGATTTGTTCTTCCACGGAATAGCTTACATACCCATCAGCCTCATCGCACTTTTCCTGAGAAACATACTTGCTAAACAAGACACTCGTTCCCGCTTTGGGGTCGGGTTTCATGTCTTTGTCCACCTCATGGTTTTTTGGCAGAATGCCCAGTCGCTGGTATGCAACGAACTGGCGTGCATCATCAATGGTGTAACTGCTGTCCTGAGTCCACATCCTGATGTCTTCTTCTACAGTTGGAGAAAATATGCTGTTGGCTCTTATGTACAGCCCGACCAGTGCCATGACCGTACAGCTTACACCGAAGGCACCTACGCGAAGGGCCTGATGAACCGGATCGGTTTGTTCCTTTAGTCCGAGTAATACCAGAAGTGCTGAGGTAAGGGCACCCACTACAACGGCTACTGTTCCGGACACAGACATGCCCATTAACAGACCCAGCAGGGCACCTATACCAATACCGCCAAAAATGGCAACGCTGTTTTTCATGACCCTCCGTAAAAAAATGAGCCGTAAATGTAGGGAATTTACGCGTAAATGGCGGAGAGACTGAAGATGGTTATTCTACAATGATCTTCCGGTGCAGGACCCGATTTTCAGAGGCAACGGTAACGATATAAATGCCCGGTGGGATGCGACCTTCAAGTGAAAGAATGGAAATGATCCGTCCTGATGAGTCATTGGTCAGCTTCCGTGAATACATCTGTTTGCCGAAAATATCGAAGATAACCAGTTTGGTTTCCACTAAATCTTTGAGACCCTCGGCTGAGACATACAGCTCTTCGCTGCCTTTGACAGGATTAGGAAAAATATTCAGTTGGGAATCATCTACCAAGTCACTTGGGTTTGTAACATATATCGCTACCGGATCAAACTGTTTGGAATGTCCGTCGTAGTCGGTTTGCCTCAGGCGGTAATATGAAATTCCCTGATAGGGTTTCGGATCAGTAAGTTGGTACACACGCAAAGTACTGCTGTTTCCGGATGCTTTCACAGTGTCCAGTCGTTCGAAATGGATGCCGTCTCTGGAACGCTCAATGGTAAAGAAATCGTTATTAATTTCTGTTGCTGTGATCCATTTAAGATCAACCACCATTTCGTTCAGTCTGGCATCGAATTCAATGAGTTCAACGGGAAGCACTTCACCTGCAAATCCGCCGGACACGTCACTGAAAGAAGTGACACCATTCCATGTAAGGGTGTTGGTTCCGGTGGCTACTGATCCGCCATCTGTCCACGCACCGCTGGAATATTTCATGGGTTTGATATTGCCTTCGGTGCCATTGACATCCGCATCGGTGTATATGTAAGACATATCATAACTAATGTCGCCGGCGCCACCGTCACAACCGCCGTTGCATGAAATACCCGACGGTGTTACAGTCCAGTACCGGGAGATATAATCATTTGTGCCATTCATCTGAGGGTGCTTGGCATCGCGAAGGTTGACAGAAACAAAGGCGCCACCGGCCAGCGTAGCATCATTCAGGGTGAAGGTAAACGGAGAGTAATCATTCACATCACCTAGTGGAAATGTTATGGCAGCAGCAGGCACAGCGCCATAGAGTTTATTGATTTCTCCCACACCATCTGCCTGGACGTAGCTTGTTGAGCTGCCATTGGTGATGGTACCGGTCGATGAAATGGTGGCGTCAAAGGCTCCCAGATCGAGATTGCCGGAAGACATGTCTAAGGTGCCGTTGATGCTGATGTTTCGGAGTAACTTTACATAGCCGGATGGTTTGTTAATAGTCAGGTTATAGAACGTTTGAGCACTGCTGGCTGTTAAGTTTTGAGTTCCGGTTCCGTCAAAAATCACCTCTCCTGCTTGCGCTGTAAAAGTCCCGCTGTTGTTCCACTTGCCTCCAATATTTATAGTGTAATCACTTCCCGAAGCGTCGAGAGTAATTCCACTGTCGGTAAGCTGCAGGTCGTTGTCCACGTCAATATTGCCACACAATGTTTTAGTTCCTGAACCACTCAAGGTCAGGTTGTAATAGGTCAGCGGCGCCACACATTGGTCACCGGTCGCGCTATATTTTACCGTACCCGTACCTGCATTAAAGGTACCACTATTTGATATGGTGCCATTGTCAATAGATAGGGTATAACTTCCCAGGTTCAGGGTGCCTGTTCCGTTGATGGTCAGATCCCCCAGCGTGGTATTGGCAGTGAGCGTAACCACGTCTCCGTTATCAACAATGGCAGATTGTCCTGAACCAGGTACGATACCTGCCAACCAGGTGCCTGCATTGTTAAAGTCCCCCGTGGTTTGCGAGATGTTTTGTACCACACCTATTGTTGCGTAATAACCAGCTCCGACATCAACCCCGGTAGCTTCGTAATCCGACCCGCTGACCAGCGACAAGGGATAGAAGGTTGGGCTGCCTGAAGTGAAGTCTCCGTCACCATCGGTATCGATGATCAGGGCATAGGAATTGAAACCACCGGGAAGCGCATCAAACGCGGAGATGTCTATCGTCACGGTTACGGTACCCACATTTCCGGTTTCATCGAATTTCCATTCCCGTGCAATACGTTCAACTGCTGCATTGGGCGATTCGGTCGCGGTCCAGCTTATATCATCCGCATTGTTATGGCCGAACATCAGATAGTCCCCGTCTCCCAGGCTACTGGCATTATTCACCAGGAACATGCCGGCGGATTGGGCGGCAATGTGCTGATTGGAACCATCTTCCCGGCCAATGCCCGCCGCTTCGTAGAAGTAGGCACCTTCTGTGTAAATGTCTGTGCCGGTGGTAAGCCCGTATTTCGCGGCGAGATAATTCTCAACAATAATCCGTTGTGCCGTATTCAATGGCGTGTTGTAAATGATGTATTCAGCTACATCTCCGTTGTAAGGCGTACTTCCGGCAGCTGCACCACCGATGGTGAAAACACCGGTGTTCGTTGTCACACTTTGCAACCCATCGGCATCGGAGCCTCGGGATGTGCCATCAATGTAAAGCTCACGACTCGCATCGTCGATACGGCCGATAAGGATATGTCCGGCGCCGTTGTTATAACTGCCATTATGAGTACTCCATGTATGTGCACTGTTTGCATCGTTTCTGGTAAGGAATCCTGCATAGCCCGCGGATGCGGCACCGGCGTTGGAATTGATGTCCAGACCGAACAGGGTGCTTGTTGCTGCATCGCGCTTCAGGGTAGATAGATAACCGCGCGCGGTTGATGAGGTTCTGAAGAGGGCAATGAGCGTAAGATCCTGCTGGCTGGCACCGATCAGGGCATTTGTGGCAGGACCGTTCAGAACGTCGTTGCTGCCATCAAAACGTACGACAGGAAAACCATTCAATACCGTATTCACCCATGTGGGTTGGTTGGCACCGGTTCCTTGGGTCAGGTCGTTCCCATTGCCTGACTGGTCGCTCCAGGTAGAAACCGGGCTTGCGGAAAGGTCATTGCCCCGGAGCCACAGCAGGTTGTTGTTAGCATCGCCCACGCCGCCCGGACCGATGTATCCATCGTTGTCATTGTCGGCAATGGTAAATGTATTGGTGGTATTTCCGCCCAGGGTAGCATCGGAAGGATTTGAAATGGTAACCGTAAAGGTTTCCGCCCCTTCCACAATCGCATCATCAATAACATTACCTGTAATGTTGGCTGTCTGATCGCCGGCAGGTATGGTAAGGGTACCGTCCAGAAGCAGGTAATCGGTTCCGCCACCAGTTGCCGAAACGTCGGATGCTGTGTAATCAACGGTCACATCCTGGCCGCTTGCGGCAGACAGACTTACCTCGATGCTGATGGTGCCGGAAGATTCGGAACCGCTCGTGGTGGTTGACGTGAATGCCACGGTAGGTTCGGAATCATTATCCTGAATGGTATATGTATAACTGGTATTTGTTGCTGCAAGGTTTCCGTTGGTTGGACTGATCAGTTGTATGATGATTGTTTCATCTGACTCATCCACACCATCATCATTGATCACAATATCAAAAGTACCGGTCGTGCTGGAGTTGTCACCCGGAATGGTAACCGTACCTGAAGACAAAGTGAAATCCGTGCCGCTGCCTGTTGCAGTACCTCCGGTTACCAGGTAGTCTACGGTAATATCCGATGAACTTGCCGAGGTGGCCTGAACGGTTAAAGTAACCGGTGTGACACTTTCATCTCCTGATGAACTCGAGGCAGTGAAATTGATCTTACGGGCATTATCATCGTCGTTAATGGTAAATGTATGTGCCGAGTTGGATCCGATAACCAGTCCGGATGATGGGTTGGATAGAGACAAGGTGATGGTCTCATCGGATTCAACTACAATATCATCTACCAGGGTAATGCTGATATTAGCCGATGTGTTTCCAGCGGTAATCGTTAATGTGCCATTGGCTAGCGTGTAATCTGTCCCGCTGCCGGTTGCCGTACCTCCGGTGACGGTGTAATCTACCGTAACAGAAGATTGGAGGGAATAGTTCAGTGATACCGGTATGAGCGCCGGACCATTGGGTTCAAAAGTGTTACTGATGGAACTTGTGAACTCGATAACCGGTCTTACGACGCCAATGGAGACATAGTCGTTGTCGGCTATATCCACACCGGTCACAGTGAAGTTCGAGCCACTGGTATAACTCATCTTGTATTTTGTAGCGCCACTGCTGAAGTTGCCATCCGCATCTACCAGGATCACATAAACAGAATAACCTGATGGCCTTGCCGGCAGCAGGGTGGTGTCAACCGTGATCGTCACAGTCCCCACGTCACCGGTCTCATCCAGTTTCCATTCCCTGGCCAGGCGCTGGATGTTGGTGCCTGCATCGGGTGCCTCTGTTGTTACCCAGCTTCCAACCGATGCGTTATCATGCCCGAACAGCAGGTAGTCTCCGTCTCCCAGTGAAGATGGACTGGAGAATTTCAGGATGCCAGCTGATTGGGCTGCTGTGTGTTTGTTGGAGGCATCCACCCGACCAATACCGGCCACTTCATTTTTATGAAGTGCTTCAAGACTGTACTTGTCGTTGGCAATGGCGATGTTGTATTTTGATGACAGGTAGTTTTCGACGATAATACGTTGTGCGCTGTTTAGCGCTTTTGTGTAGATGATGTATTCGGCGACGTCACCGGCATATGGCGTTCCACCGGAGGAGGTACCACCGATGGTGAATACACCCGTGTTATTGGAAACGCTTTGCAATCCGTTGGCATCCGAATCCCTGGATGTCCCGTCCATGAACAATTCACGGTTGGCGTCATCAATCCAGCCGGACAGAATATGGCCGTTGCCATCATTGTAACTGCCGTTATAATCCAACCAATAGTGGTTGGCATTGGCATCGTCCCGGCTGAGGAAGCCTGCCGATCCGACCGAGGTGGACCCATCATCGGAATTGATATCTACCGAAAGAAGCGAACTGGTTCCACCGTCCCTTTTCAACTGAGACAGGTATCCCCGCTGACTTGAAGTGGTCCTGTATGCCGTAAACAGAGTGATGTCCTGGATTGCTCCTCCCAACAATGCGTTGGAGGCAGGTCCGTTCAACACATCATCAGACCCGTCAAAGCGTATCACAGGTTTTCCGTTCATCACGCTGTTTACCCATGTAGGTTGATACCCACCTGTTCCCTGGCTCATGTCATTTCCGTTTCCGGATTGATCGGCCCATGAGGAAACCGGACTTGCGCTAAGATCATCTGCACGTAACCAAAGGACGTTGTCCTGTTCATCTCCGACTCCGCCGGGCCCTATAAAGCCAATTGCATTGTCGTTATCACTGATGGTATACGTGTTAACGGTATTTGCGCCTAAGGTGGCTCCTGTGGGGCCTGCGGAAAGTGTAACGGTGAAGGTTTCACCACCTTCTTCCGTAGCGTCATCCACAATCACGGGGCCAATATTTGCCAGGAAACTTCCGGCCGGAATGGTCAATGATCCATCCGCCAGATAATAGTCTGTATAACCTCCGGTGGCAGTTCCATCAGCAACGGTATAGCTTACCACCACATCCTGGCCTGAGGGAGCGGAAAGGCTTACCTCGATCACACCCGGACTCGTATCTTCCGAACCACTCGTGGTGGTGCTGGTAAATTGCACTACCGGAGGTGAATCATTGTCAGTGATGGTATAAGTGTACACCGTGTTGGTGGATGCCAGGTTGCCATTGATCGGGTTGGAAAGGGTGATGATGATGGTTTCGTCATCTTCATCCATGATATCTTCATTGATAGCGATGTCAAAAGTTGTGGTGGTGCTTACATTGTCGCCGGGGATCGTTGCCGTGCCGCTGGCGAGCGTATAGTCTGTGCCTGTTCCGGTAGCCGTACCTCCTGTGACTGCATAGTCAACGGTGATGTCGGAACTGCTTGCTGAGGTTGCCTGTATGGTCAGGGTAACCGTGTTTACGCTTTCGTCGCCACTGGAGGAACCTGCAGTGAAGTTAATCTTCCTGGCGTTATCGTCGTCGTTAATGGAAAATGTATGTCTGGTTTTGGTTCCGAGGTTAAGGCCTGATGATGGGTTGGATAAGTCAAGCACGATGGTTTCCGAGCTTTCAACCACAATGTCGTCGGTCAGGGGGATGTTGATATTCGCCCAGGTATTTCCTGCGGTGATGGTCACCGTGCCGTTGCTGAGGGTATAGTCCGTTCCGCCTCCTGTGGCCGTGCTGCTTGCATCAATGGTATAGTCTACCGTCACGGTAGATGCCAGAGCCATGTTCAATTCCACCTTCACGGTAGCTGGTCCGTTCGGTTCGAATTCCTGGGATGAGCTAAGGGTGAACTGGATCGTGGGTCGTTTGACTGCTATGGCGATGTAGTAATTGTCACTCACATTCACACCGTAGGCTTCAAAATTTGCACCCCCGGTATTTGTCATTTGATATTGGGTGGCTCCGCTGCTAAAATCTCCGTCCGCATCTACCAGAATAAAGTATTGAGAATAATTCGCAGGGCGTGCCGGAAGAAGAGTGGTGTCTACGGTAACGGTAATGGTTCCTACATCTCCCGTCTCATCCAGCACCCATTCTCTGGCAAGGCGTTGAATGTTGGTTCCGGAGTTAGGGGCTTCGGTGGTGGTCCATGCGGCTATGCTGCCGTTGTTATGTCCGAAAAGCAGGTATTCACCGTCACCCATTCCGGAGGGACTGGAAAGTTTCAGGATTTTGGCGGATTGTGCTGCGGTGTGTTCGTTGGATGCATCTTCACGACCAATACCGGCTACATCATAATGGTAAGATGCGTCATGGCTGAAGTAGTCATTGGGTACGGTAATGCCGTATTTTGAGGAGAGATAGTTTTCGACAATGATACGCTGGGCGCTGTTGATCGCCATCGTGTAAATGATATACTCAGCGACATCTCCGGTATAAGGCGTGCCTCCGGAAGAAGTGCCTCCAATTGTAAATGCGCCGGAGTTGCTGGAAATGCTCTGCATACCGTTCGCATCAGTTCCCCGTGAAGTTCCGTCAATGAACAGTTCGCGGTTGGCATCGTCAACCCAACCCATGAGTATGTGACCGTTACCATCATTATAACTGTTGCTGTGATCAAGCCAAAAGTGATTGGCATTGGCGTCATCACGTGTCAGGAATCCTGCGGATCCGGCCAGCGTTGATCCGTCGTCTGAATTGATGTCGATAGAGAAGAGGGAACTGGTGCTGCCGTCACGTTTGATTTGGGAAAGGTAGCCGCGGGAATTGGAAGCGGTACGAAATACGGTGATCACGGAAATATCCTCGATGGCACCTCCCAGCATGGTATTGGATGCTGTTCCGTCCAGCACATCATCACTGCCGTCGAACCGGATCACCGGCTTTCCATTGATCACCCCATCCACCCAGGTGGGTTGGTAGCCGGCGGTTCCCTGGCTCATGTCGTTGTTGTTGCCGGATTGATCTGACCACGCGGAAACCGGGCTTGCACTAAGTTCATCGGCTTCCAGCCAGAGCACGTTGTTGCTTGCATTACCAACTCCTCCGGGACCGATAAAGCCGATGTCATCGTTGTCGCCAATAGAATACGTATTGGTGGTTTGCGCGCCAAGGGTAGCACCTGTTGGGCCGGCGGCCAAGGTAACGGTAAATGTTTCCGCCGCCTCGATGGTGCCGTCATCAATAATGATGGGTGTGATATTCCCATAACTGCTTCCGGCGGGTATGGTCAGGGATCCGTCTGCCAGTGTATAATCTGTTCCGCTTCCGGTAGCTGTACCGTCAGCAACGGTGTATGCAACGATCACGTCCTGTCCGGAGATGGCGGATAAACTCACCTCGATGGCGCCTGGGCTGACAGCCTCTGAGGCACTGGTGGTAGCGAAGGAGAATTGCACCACGGGAGGGTCATCGTTGTCGTTGATGGTGTAGGTATAGGTGGTGTTTGTAGCGGCAAGGTTACAATTGCCGGGGTTTGACAGGGTGATGATAATGGTCTCATCGTCTTCATCAAGAAGGTCTTCGTTGATGGCGATATCCAGCGTTGTTGTTGTGGATGAATTGTCGCCGGGGATTGTTGCAGTTCCAGCGGCAAGTGTATAATCCACACCGGTTCCTGAAGCGGTACCGCCAGTTACCGTATAATCTATGGTAATATCGGAAGCACTGGGTGTTGCGCTTTGTATAGTAAGCGTGACCGGGTTCACGCTTTCATCTCCATTGGATGATCCGGCGGTGAAGTTTACTTTCCGGGGGTCATCGTCATCATGAATAATGTAGGTGAACTGCGTATTCGTTCCGAGTTCGGCATTGGCAGGTGCACTGAGGTCCAGGATGACTGTCTCATCTGTTTCAAGTGTGATATCATCATTCAGGGTAAGGGCGATATTCGCCGTTGTTGTACCCGCAGAGATCGTGATCGGACTGGCGGCAATGGTGAAGTCATCGCCGCCGCCTTCTGTGGCGGAACTTCCTCCGTTCACTGTAAATGTGGCGGAAGCATCGGTACTGATCTCATAGTTCAGGTTCACCGCAATATTTACAACACCGGCTGTTTCAAAGTCGTCATCTTCAGTGAGTGTGAACTCAATCACGGGCCTTACGATGGCAATGGTGATGTAGGAGTTATCGCCGACTTCCACACCGGAGGCCGTATAATAACTTCCTCCTGCAGGGCTCAGAAGGTACTCGGTAGCTCCTGAACTGAAGTCGCCGTCGTCATCGACCAATAAATAATATTCGGTGTATTCTGCTGGTAGTGCAGGAAGGAGGGTATTGTCAATGGTGATGTCCACAGCACCAACGTCACCGGTCTCGTTCAACATCCAGGCCCTGGCCAGACGTTGGATATTTGTTCCCGGATTGGGGGCCCCGGTTGTAGTCCATGTAGAAATATCTCCGTTGTCATGCCCGAAAAGGAGGAACTCACCATCATCAATATCATCGGGTGAAGTAAACTCCAGGATTCCGGCGGACTGTGCGTCCAGATGCAAATTTGATGCATCAACCTGTCCGATACCTGCCACTTCATAAGGGTGGGTCGCATCATTGGTGTAATAGTCATTGGCAATGGCAATGCCATATTTGGAGGAGAGGTAGTTTTCCACGATGATCCGTCTGGCCGTATTGAGGGCGATCTTGTACAGGATGTATTCCGCGACATCACCGGTGTAGGCGGTACCTCCGGCGGATGAGCCTCCAATGGTAAAAAGGCCACTGTTGGTTGATATGTTCTGCATGCCGTTGGCATCTGTACCCCGTGAGGTACCATCGATGAATAACTCCTTGTTGGCATTATCCACCCAACCTATCAGGATGTGGCCGCTGCCATCGTTGTAACCACCGTTAAATGTGATCCAGTTATGTGTGCTGTTTGCCTCATTCCGGGTGAGGAAGCCTGCATAGCCGGCTGCGGCTGATCCACCGTTTGAGTTGATGTCGATTGAATAGAGGGAACTGGTTCCAGCGTCCCGTTTTAATGCGGACAGGTAGCCCCGGGAGGAAGAAGAGGTACGGAAAACCGTGACGGTAGTGACATCTTCTGCTACCCCGCCCAATAAAGTGTTACTGGCGGGACCGTTCAATACATCGTTGCTGCCATCGAAGCGAACAACTGGCTTGCCGTTAATTATGTCTTCTACCCATGTGGGCTGATTGGCTCCGGTGCCCTGGGTCACATCATTTCCGTTTCCGGATTGATCGGACCAGGTGGAAACCGGGCTTGAACTAAGGTCCTCCGCCTTTAACCACAATACATTATTTGTGCTTGCTCCGACACCTCCGGGCCCGGTTTGAGCAAATAAGTAAGTAGAGTTCAGGATGCAGATAACTGCAGATATTATTATACGCCTATTCATCAAAATGTAACTGTTAATAAGAGCGGTTACCGAGGGATAACCTAATAGTATAGGTGTTTGTACGTAAATTGCTTGAAAGGTTTCATGCAAGCGGAGTAAGCAGAATCTGTTAGTGACAGGAAGTGGTGTGGTGGTCCGGAGATGATGAATGTTGGTCGATCGAAATGGAAGTTCCGGCGATATGTGTTTTTATGGCATTACAATTAAAATAGCGGTATCTGTTTAGTAATATGGATGAGAAACCAATTATGATGTCAATTGCCATAATGGCAATGTTGGTGAATGGTGGCTTTGGTTCTTCTTCCCGGTCGGGGTAATTTTTTAGCTGGCCTATGGTTTGGAAGAATTGGACGAAATGGAAGTGTTTGCTTATTTGGGATCATAAAATTAAGTTGCAACATGTTTGGGATACCGGGAAAAATGTGCTACATTAAAGGGTTGTAGTCATTTATCTGTCAGGACAATCATTTAAAATCAGAAGTATATTTTTATGAGGAAAGAGATCTGCGGGTGTAACCGAATCACAAAAATTACGTAGACAAAGTCGATTGGTGGCCGTTCTTCTAAAACCCAATGATATCAATGGATACACATTGCTTTTCCCTGAAAGGGGTAAAGGTGTGCTTTGTGATCCTTATGCGGTTTTGTAGGGTGTTCTTTATCAGGTATTCATAGGGAGTTGTTAAACTGCTGTTAGTGACCGCCGGGTAAATAACACGATTGGCTTAAAGTGATAATTGCTGCACGGATGAACCGTAAAAAGTAAACGATCAATTGAAAATTATTCGGGATTGTATAGCGATATGAAGGCATCAAGGAGAAAGGTATTTGATTATATTCGCGCCCGTTCACAGTGCCCGTGTTGGCAATATGTAAAAGGATCAGATAAAGGCCATTTATGACCTCTTACCCACATATCGGTTCCTCAGGGAAGTGGCGGCATGTCATCATTGTCGTTTTGTTGGCCGTGCTGGCTGTATTTCCGGCACGAGCCTCGCACATCATCGGTGGGGAGCTTTACTACGTGTGTAATAGCGGAGCTAACTACACCATTAACCTGAACGTTTACCGGGATTGCAATACTGGAGTTGCTCCTTTTGATAACCCGGCTGCAGTAGGTGTTTTCGACAAGAACAACAACCTTGTTCAGACGATCTATATCAACCTGGTGGGCAGCGGAACAACGCTTACTCCGGAGCTTCCCTCTCCATGCATTGAGGCACCTTCCGGGGTATGCGTTGCGGTAGCGGAGTATACGAAGAACGTCACATTGCCACCGATCCCCGGCGGCTATACCCTTGCCTACCAGCGTTGCTGCCGTAATGCGACGGTGAAGAATGTCAACAATCCGACCAACACCGGTGCCACTTTCACGACCACCATTCCCGATAAATCCAAGGCATCCTGCAACAGCAACCCTGTGTATGATGAATGGCCGCCTGTTTACCGTTGTGCAGGGATTGACCTGAGCATAGATCATTCTGCCACGGATGCCGATGGTGACTCATTGGTGTATTCATTGTGTACCCCCAATGCCGGAGCTTCCGAGCCATTCCCTAGGCCACAGCCACCGGGAAATCCGCCATACAGCGCATTGAACTGGAAGGCGGGTTACTCGCAGGCGAATATGATGAACGGTTCCCCGGCAGTGAGTGTAGATGCTGCCACGGGCCAGGTCACCGGTACGCCTGGTGGTGTTGGTCAGTATGTGATTGGCATATGTGTATCTGAATATCGGAATGGCATTTTCCTGAGCAGTACAACGCGGGACTTCCAGATCAACGTGGTGAACTGTCCGGCGGATGTGACGGCATCCGTGAGTTCGGGTACCAGCGATTGCGATGATCTGACCGTATCCTTCACCAACAATAGCAGCGGTGCTACCAGTTACCTGTGGGACTTCGGTGACCCGACCTCTACCAGTGATAACAGTACTTCGGCAAGCCCGACATGGGACTATCCCGAAGCAGGGACTTACAATGTTTCTCTCATTGCATACTCCGCCCTTGGCAATGCGTGTAACGATACACTTTCAAATTATGTAGCCACTGCAGACTCCTGTTTGCCATGTGACATGACGGCCAGTGCTGTCGTAAACAACGATGCCAACTGTTCGCCACCCGGGTGTGGCTGTAATGCCGGGATCAGTAAAAGTGGAGGTGTCCTGACCATATGGAAGTGGACCACCATCGGCGGGAATTGTGCTCAGATTGTATGGACTGTAACGTGCGCTCAATGTGCGACTCACGTTTATTATTATGCCGGTGGTTGTGGATTCTCTCCCAACGGGTTTTGCACCAACTCCTCCGTTTACTCTACCGGCCCGCTGGCTATTTCGTGCAACGGAACCAGCATCTTCTCATCCCCACCCAGTTCGTTAACTACTGATACCATATACACCACCGGCTTAGGCGATGCCACCGTAACCCCCACCGGCGGTGAAGCACCTTATACCTACTTATGGAGTGATGGCCAGACCAACGCAACAGCCACGGATCTGGATGCAGGCATTTACACCGTGACAGTCTATGACAACCAAATGTGTATGGCTACGGACTATGCCATGGTACAACAAGACGGGTCTAACTTTTCCCTTACGATGACCAAGGGCAATGAGAGTTCCTGCAGTGCCAATGACGGCTGGGGAAAGGCGCAACCCAGTACCGGAGGAACCTTCACCTACCTGTGGACGCCGGGTGGTGCAACCACGCAAACGGCCTCGAATCTTTCAGCCGGTACTTATTATGTGTTTGTAGATAAAAGTGGAACTTCATGTGATGAGGTAGGTACGGTAACTATCACTGAGTCCAATACCCTTGTCCTTACACCTGGTTCCAGCGATCTGGGTTGTTATGATGATGCCAGCGGAGAAGTGGAGGTAACACCTTCCGGTGGGTCAGGTCCCTATGATTATTTATGGTATCCCGGAGACTACACAGAAAGCGCTGTGTCGGGACTCGATGCGGGTACCTATTATGTGACGGTGACAGATAACGGTGGTTGTGAGCAGACGGAAGGGATAACCATCACTGAACCTGATGAAGTGGTTGCCACGATGAGTTCTACCGAAGAGACCTGTTACGGGGATGGAGATGGCAGCGCCACATGCTCTGCCGCTTCTACCGGCGTTGATAGTATCCTGCAGGTTTCAACCAGTTGTTACGACACTGAGTGGGCCGGTAACCAGGATGAGTACTACAGCATCTGGACGCCGTCAGGTTCGGGAACAGTGATGGTTACCAGGATATGGTACTATCAACATGACAATTCGCTGAGTGGCGCTGAGACGATCCAGATGGCGATGTACAATAATGGTGGTGGTTATACCAAGATCGCAGGTTCGGATGCGACCCTGACAGGCACAGGTGCCTCCGGGTGGATATCAGGTGCGGTGACCACGCCGTTCCAGATCACGCTGGGTAGTACGTATTGGATTGCTGTGACCTCGGCGGCTGCAACGTATGATGTGCCTCGTGATGAAAGTTCCAACTGCGGTAGTTACGCGCCCACTGGAACGGGGTCATATTTCCAAAGCGGCGGTTCTCTGGATGCGAGCGTTCCCACAGGTGCATCCCAATCAACCAGCCACTACATCATTCCGGGGATCACTTATGTGACCAATCCCACCTATACCTACCTTTGGTCCGATGGTCAGACCAATGCCACGGCAAGTAA
>JAGQZQ010000071.1 GCA_020435415.1 Flavobacteriales bacterium | reverse complement strand
TGGGTGCGACACGCTCCTGGTCACATTCACAAACACGAGTGGGACGGGTGTTTATTACAACTGGGAGTTTGATGATGGGGAGTCGTACTTCGGAACAGATACAACACATTTATTTGACAGGCCAGGTGAGTACCGGGTGCAAATGCATGCATTTGATGGTAGTTTCGGGTATGTAGGGAGTTTCGAACAGACCATTATTGTAGAGGGTTTGGATGGGATAGGAGGAAGCACGGATAGCATTTGTCCGGGGGATTATCTTTATTTCTGGTACAACGGTGCGGGTAATTCTTTTTCATGGGATTTTGGAGATGGACAGACGTCAAACCAGGAGAACCCAAACCACATGTTCAGTGATACCGGAACCTATATGGTTACGCTTGTATTGGGTTATACCTGCGGTTCGGATACGGACACAACTTATATTAGGGTAGACAGTCTGGCCACGCCCAATGCGCAATTCTGGGTGAATGGCGATTCCATCTGTCCGGGTGACAAGATGCGTTTCAGGGCCAACTACTATTCAGAAACCGCTCAATATTTATGGGATTTCGGAGATGGAAGCACGTCCAACCAAAGAGAACCTATGCATGGCTTCCCGGGAGTTGGTGATTTTGCCGTGAGTCTGTCCATCACGAATCCATGTGGAAATACCGGAATGTATACTGATACTGTAAAAGTTAGGCAGGGTATAGGCTTTGGTTTTGTGGGAGGGCAGGTGATGGCAGGTTGTCCGGGTGATCAGACGATGATCCGGTTTTTCAGTGACGGCGATTTATCCTTTCCGATGTATATATGGAATACAGGTGACGGAATGATTGATACCACCGATTCACCGGAGTTTATGCATGTTTATGCGGATACCGGGAATTACAACGTGATGGTTACCGCCATCAATGGCTGCGGAGCGGATACCACCTTGTATTTGAATGCTGACATAAGGAATGACATCTTTCCGGACCTGAACAGTTGTGGCGGACCATGCTTCGGATTGCCGGATGAAGGTTCGGTCTATTGTCCCGGTGATGATGTTGTGCTTTATTTTGCCGGTGAATATGCCTCCAATATCTGGCATTTCGGTGACGGTGACTCGGGTGTGGCCACGCAGGTTATCAACGTTGGTGGTGGTGATGGTGGGCCACAGCAGGTGACCATCATCCGTCACGCATTTCCGGATACCGGAAGTTACTGGGCCAGGTTAACCGTAACCAATGCCTGTGGCAACAGCTCTACAGATTCTGTAGAGGTTGTGATTACCGGTGGAAATGGTCTGGATGCTCAGATATTTATACCCAACCCACCACATGGTTCTAACTATTATGCTTGCGAAGAGGTGTCTTTCCTCGTTGTTGGTGGCTCATCGTTCGACTGGGATTTTGGTGACGGGAACACCATACTTGGTGGAAGTCCGGATGAGAAACATATTTATGATACGCCCGGCAATTATAATGTGACGGTGATTGCCATGAATGGGTGTGGTGAAATAGATACCACAACCACTGCACTAACCATCGGTTCCATCATGACCAGTCTGACCGATACCACTCCTACCTGTTATGGTGGAAATGACGGCGTACTGCACCTTGATGTGATGGGCGTCGCGCCTTTCATGTTTATGTGGAACAACGGAGCAACCACGAAGGATCTGGTTGGTATCCCAACCGGCACATACAGTGTAACTGTAACTGATGCCAACGGATGTTCGGTGATGGACTCAAAGTTCGTCAATCAACCGGATCAAATGGACCCGAATGAGACGATCACTCCTTCCACCTGCGGGAATGCTGATGGTTCCATCGCACTGAATCCGAATGATGTGGTTCCACCGGTTACTTATATGTGGGATGATGTGAACTCGCAAACCAGTGCAACTGCTACGGGCCTGTCAGCCGGGAACTATTCCGTGACCCTGACCGACTCAAGGGGATGTATGATCAACGAAACCTTCTCGGTGGGTGATGTTACCGCACCATCTGTTTCCGTAAGTAAGACCAATCCGGACTGCCCGGGCGGAAATGATGGAATGGCGATCGTTGTCGCATCAGGTGGTGTACCACCATACTCTTATGTGTGGGATGATCCCCAGGCAACAATTACAGATACCTTGAAAAATGTTCCTGCTGGAAATTACTGTGTGGTGGTGATTGATCAGAATCTTTGTCTGGCCACCGCATGTGTAACCATTACCAATCCTACACCTATTCTCATTACCGCAACTGCAATCAATTCAACCTGCAACGGAGCCAATAATGGTTCATTGGATGCAGATGCATCAGGTGGAACATCTCCATACACTTATATATGGGACAACGGTATCACAACTGATACCGCAACGGCGTTACCGCCCGGACCTCATACTGTTACGGTAACAGATGCAAATGGCTGCACGGCCATGAAAACTTTCAACACCGGGGAACCGGCCAAGTTGAAGGCCACAATGAATCCCCACGATGTTTCTTGTAATGGCGGTAGCAACGGAACCGTTGACCTGAACCCAATGGGTGGTGTTAAACCATATACTTACAGTTGGAGTAACAGCGCAACCACCCAGGATATCGGTGGACTGTCGCCTATGAAGTACTACGTGACGCTGACTGATGCCAATGGATGTATGGTTGTGGATTCAGCGGAGGTGAAAGATCCTCCCGTTCTCGGCACCACTGGAACACCGATGGATGCATCGTGTAAGGGAGGAAATGATGGCAGTGTGGACCTGTCAGTAACAGGTGGAACGCCACCGTATCATTATAGCTGGAATAATAGCAGCACCATGCAGGATGCCGTTGGGTTGAGTGCGGGTAATTATATGGTAACCGTAACCGACGCCAACGGTTGCACCGCCACGGATGGTTTTGTGGTTGGAGAACCGAACCAGTTGAACGCCCCTATGGGTGTAACCGATGCCAGCTGTAATGGAGGCAACGACGGCATGGCCAGTGTTTCTCCTACCGGCGGAATGCCCGGTTATACTTACATGTGGTCGAGCGGTCAGACCTCAGCCAGTATCAGTGGTTTGATGGCAGGCAATTATGATGTTACCGTGACTGATTCCAAGGGTTGTACCGCGGTTGGAAATGTGACGGTTGGACAACCATCGGCCGTAACAGTCAGCACCGACTTCCTCAACACTCAGGACGCCACGTGCGGAAACAGTGATGGTATGGCAGGCATTGATGTCTTCGGCGGTAACCCCGGTTATACGTTTGCCTGGAGCAACGGAGCAACAACGGAAGACCTGACCAATATTCCGGCAGGAAGCTATACGGTAACGGTAACGGATGCCAATGGTTGTACGAAAACCTTTTCAACAAATATCAGCAACCTGTCAGCGCCAACTGTAACTGAAAACCTATCGGATCCTACCTGTCATGGTAATAATGACGGGTCCGTTAATATCAGTACTTCCGGTGGTACAACTCCGTATAGCTATTTGTGGAACACCGGCGCCACTACCGAAGATCTCATGGGGGTCACAGCCGGTACATACAACATCACCGTCACGGATAGCACGGGATGTCTGACCATCAAAAGCTATACATTAAATGAGCCGGATGCCGTTGATATCACATTTGCCGTTACCAGTCCAACCTGTCATGGCGATAGTGACGGTGAGATTGATGTGACGGTAAATGGTGGAACACCGGGTTATGTATACCTCTGGGATAACGGTGCTACAACGGAAGACCTGAGTAACCTGAGCAATGGTGTGCATATGCTGACCGTCACTGATCTGAACGGATGTATTGATACGGCATCAATCAATGTTACCGAACCTGCTCAACTGATGGTGAATGCATCCACCACCAATGTAAATTGCAACTCAGGTCAGGATGGTGCCATTGACCTTACGGTATCCGGAGGTACCGTGCCTTATACATTTATGTGGAGCAATGGAGCAACTACGGAAGATGTCGGTGGTCTCATGGCTGGAACTTATAACGTCACAGTCACGGATGCGCATGGCTGTGCGGATTCACTGGCCTATCCGGTAACCGAGCCATCTATACTGGCTCTGGTAACAACCCCGGTGGATGTCAGTTGTGCAGGTGGAAGTGATGGTAGTTTGTCGGTCAGCGCGGCCGGCGGAGTCGCTCCTTACACTTACCTATGGGAGAACGGAGATACCACCACCAACAGAACCGGCCTGAAAGCCGGGAGTTACAGTGTATCGGTCACCGATGCCAATAACTGTGCAGGTGTATTTCCTTTTGCCATTACCGAGCCGGCAGCTATTCTGGCCACAGGAAGTATAACCAATTCCACATGTGGTAACGCGGATGGTGCTGTAGACCTGACGGTTTCCGGTGGTGTGCCGCCATATACCTACCTATGGAGTAATGGTGCCACGACTGAAGATATTACGGGTGTATCCTCCTCTTCATATGCGGTTACGGTGACAGATGCGAATAGCTGTACCAATGTGACCAGTCACAGTGTGAGTGATGCAGGTGGTCCTTCTGTTGCTTCAGCCAATGCCTATCCGTCTTGTAATGGAGACAGCGATGGGGCGATTGATGCGACACCTTCAGGAGGTGCAACACCATACACATTTTTATGGAGCACAGGCGCCACCACTGAGGATCTGACGGGTCTGACATCCGGAAGCTATTCTCTGACTGTGACCGATAACAATGGTTGTAAAGGGGTGTTGAATGTGAACCTGATGGATCCTCCGGCCCTGTACCTGAGCATCAGTGCAACCACCGGACAAAGCTCCGTTGATCTTTATGCCGATGTATTTGGCGGTACACCAGGATACAATTACGTATGGGCACCCGGAGGTGCGACCACCCAGTCCATCAATGTGACCGTGCCTGACAAGTACTTTGTAACGGTGACCGATGCCAACGGATGTACGGAGATGGACTCGCTGGAAGTTATTTCAGTGTTCGCACCTCAGAATGCCGATCCGGTATCAACACTTAACATCTATCCGAATCCATATCGTGGGTATACCAATATCACCTACGAACTTACACAGCGCACCGAGCTGGATGTGATAGTGATGGATATGATGGGAAGGAAGATTGCTTCCCTGGCCAGCGGAATGCAGGATGTGGGAAGATATTCCCATACTTTCAGCGCAGAAGCCTATGACCTTCTGCCGGGAACCTACATGGTGGTTCTTCGATTTGGAAACAACGTGACAACACGCAGAATTATCCAGATGCAGTAGCATTCTTTAATCAATAACAGAAAAGGCCTCTCGGTTTCGGGAGGCCTTTTTTTGTTGCAAAGGATCACTTTTGTTATTCAATCCTTCCAATTTTGTAAATTGACAAGTGAAATCAATCCTGATTAATATGACATCGCTCCGTTTGAGTTTACTTTTCAGTATCGTTCTGATCATTGGTATTCCAAGTGCATGGGGGCAAGGAGACAAGGACGCGACAAAACAGCTTGTTGGCACATGGATGCTCACCAGGCATACTACGGTGATGGACGGACAACTCACGGAACATCTGACCGGAGCACAGGACTATTTTTTCGAGTTCTTCAAGGATGGTACCTATGTGGCGCATTATAACGACAAGGATGAGGGAGATACGAAAAATGAAGGAAAGTGGCGTGTGATTGACAATGGGAAGGCCATCTCATTTTACGATAACAATCCCGAATCTCCCGGGGAGTTTCCGGATTACGAAGTGAACATATTGGGATTGACTGATGAAGAACTGATCATGGAAGAATACCTGTTCGTTGACGACCCGATTGGCAAAAGTTACTACCAAAAGAAATAGGAAGTCTGTTTTGGATTCTATGCCCTGTATATCACACGATATTAACTCAGGGCGGCCTTTGAAAGGATTTTTATAGGCATTGGAAGAAGGCTTGTGGCGGGCTTTTTACAATCGATACATGGATATTACCTCCCGGAAATATCCTAAGAAGAAATTCATACTATATTTGCAGCAACGGGGCATATGGAGGAATTGCTCGTTACTCCCTTTTAAGTGTTTTTCAGGTGGTGAAACATCTTTACCATTTAGGCGTGACAGTGCCAGGAAAAACCTACCCGTGCAGTTGAAGTAATTACACCAAGTACAACTTATGCGCACTACGCTTCTCCTATTATTATTGATGGGCATGTCCACCGTTCGGGCTCAGGATGCCATGCAGCAAGCCTCCATTGATAGTCTAAAGACCGTTCTTTCAGAGGCAGAAGAGGATACGGTGGTGGCGCTTACCATGTACCGAATAGGTAAGCAGTATCGCAGGGTAAATTCCGATACGGCATTTTACTGGCTGGATAAACTGATTCGGTTTGCGGATGAGAAGGATTTGCCGATGTACAAGGCAGAGAGTTTCCTTATCAAGGCGAATATCTACCGTTTTGATAACAATTTTGCCGGATCGATCCAAAGCTACCGGGATGCATTTAATGTCTTTAAGTCATTAAAACTATATGATCGGATGGCTGTGGCCAAGGGGTGTATCATGAAGTGTTTTATTCTGTTGGGTGAGCCCCGGGATTCGATCCAGTTTTATTTTGATGAAGTCATGGCATTGAAAGACTCTGTTCCGCCGGGTACACGTGCTATCGCAGATCCATATGCCGATTATTCCCAATTCCTGAGTGAGCAAGGTGAAGTACATTCCGCATTGTCATATCTTGAAGAGGCGATCAAGATCTATGAAGACAATAAGGATTACAGGAGAATATACTATGCAAAGACGGTCTTTGCCATACAGCTGAAGAGCCAGAAAAACTATCGGACGGCCATTGCCACCATAGAAGAAATTCTGCCGGGCATTCTTGAGTTGGATTCCAAAACGGTTTATTCAAGTGCGTTACCCATACTGGCCGAGTGTTATGTGGCCATCCATGATTATGATAACGCCGAGAAGGCATTCAGAAGGGGGATAAATTTCTGCGAGATGTATAACATCAAGCAAGGTGTGGATGAGATGTATACCGGGCTTGCCGCGATTAAACTTGAGCAGGCACAGGCTGATTCCGCCATATATTTTGCAGAAAAAGCGATCAACTGGTCCGGTCATGATCAGGGTTTCGGTCATTCGGCCAATCTTCAGCTGGCAGGAGCATATACCCTTAAAGGAGATTATCAACGCGCAGAAAAGTATGCCCTTGGTTTCCTGGGAAAACATCGGGAACAGGAAAAGGAATTTATGCTTTCCAATGTTTATATGACCCTGGCATCCCTTTATGAAAAGTGGGGGAAGCATGATAATGCCTGCGTGTATCACCGGTTGTATGAGGGAGCACAGGATAGTTTGTTTAAATTGGAGAATGCAGAAAAGGTGGCTGACCTTGAGGCATGGTATTGGACCACGCAAAAGAAAAATGAGTTGGCCCTCGCCAAAACAAACGAAACGCTCAGGGCAAAGGAAGCCAGGCAGGCGATCCTGAAAAGCCAGCTTTATTCGAGCCAGCGAAACGGCCTTTTGGTATTGATTGCCCTGATTGTATTAACCGGCTTCATGGTCTACAAGCTTATCCTTGAGCGTCGGAGGAACAGACTGAAGAAAAGAATGGCCGACCTGGAACTGATGGCCATCAGGGCACAGATGGATCCTCATTTTATGTTTAATGCATTGTCTGCTATTCAGCTACAGATCAATCGCAATGATATCCGACGTTCCAATGAAGCGCTTGCCAGCTTCGGTAAACTGATGCGACGGATTCTGGAAAATTCCGGAAAGCAAAGCATTTCGCTTCAGGATGAGATTCACACCCTGGAATTGTATATCCAGCTGGAAGCACTCCGCATGCCCTTTGAATATGAGATCAGGATGGATGAAGATGTGGACCCGGAAGAGGTGGAGATCCCTCCGATGATGGTGCAACCTTTTGTAGAGAATGCTATCAAGCACGGGATTGCGGGCCTGGAGTCCGACCGGAAAGTGCACATTGCTTTCGATCTGATCGGTAACAACCTTCATTGTACTGTAAAAGATAATGGCATTGGCAGAGCGGTGTCAGCGGCCCAGAAAAGCAGGCATTCACAACATAACTCAATGGGCATCCGGTTGTCAACAGAACGTCTGGAGCTTTTGAGTCAACGCATGCAGGGAAAGGCTGCTGTGAATATCAAAGATCTGCTAAACCGGGATGGGACCTCTGCCGGTACCCTCGTAGAAATTATTTTCCCCTTGTCTGTTCACCATCAATCAAAGGAAATCAATGAACTTGCCATCTCTTAGAACCGTACTGGTCGACGATGATCCGGGTAACCTGGAGAATCTGAGCATCATGCTCTCTACTTACTGTGCAGGTGTGAATGTAGTTGGTGTAGCGTCTGATATACCTCAGGCTCTGTCTATCATTACCAGGGAAAAACCGGACCTGTTGTTCCTGGATGTAGAACTTAAAGGAAGTACAGGTTTTGACCTGCTGGAGGAATTGGGGCGATATGATTTTCAGGTCATTATTGTCACAGCCTATGACCAATATGCCATTCGTGCATTTCGCTTTGCCGCCATTGATTATCTCCTTAAACCTGTGTCTGTAGATGAACTTCAGAAGGCGGTAAAGCGTGCGTGGGATCGCAGTTCTGCGCCTCAGTCATTCAAGACACTGGAGAATCTGGTTGCTAACATGCGCAGGGATGTTGGTAATCCGCGCATTGGTTTACCTATGAGCACGGCCATCGAATTCATTCCCGTTCACGAGATCACCAGGTGCCTGGGTGAAAGCAGTTATACCACCTTTTACCTAAAGAATGGCGGATCAAAGACCGTTTCGCGAACACTCAAGGAATATGAAGATATGCTGGACGAGCATGGCTTTATGCGCGTGCATAAATCGCATATCGTAAACATGCGTTGTGTGAAATCCTTCGTTCGTTCCGCCGACCCCCACCTGGTCATGGATGATAACAGTGTTATCCCCGTTTCAAGATTAAACAAGTCCAAGGTCATGTCAAAACTGACCGCGCTTTCGTGATCATTCTCCCTCCCAATTAACAGCATTTGGTTTGTCCGGAAATCACCTTGGTTAGGCCGGAAATCATCTTTGTTGTTTTGTGTAATCCAAACCTGTTTTTCCGGAATAGATTTGTGGCCTAAACAACACATTTCTTATATGAAAAGAAACCTATTACCCATCCTGGTTCTTCTGGCTTTGGCCGGAGTGAACCGTGCCGCTGACGTGTCCCCTGAAAAGGCCGGTGTAATGGCATCAGGTGCTTACAATTCCGTCAGGGGTGCTGATCCGACTTACAAGACGTCGTCAGCAAACCTGAAGCTTGCGCATACCGGTTTTGTGCAAACACAGGCGGGACAAAAACCGGCGTATTACGTATTCTCTGAAAGTAATGGAAACGGGTATGTGATTATTGCAGGTGATGATGCGGTTAGCCCGATTCTGGGTTATAGTGTTGAAGGTACATTTGAACCAGACAATCTGCCACCTGCCTATGTATTTCATCTGAACAGGTTGTCTGAACAGATCGCTTATGCAAAGGATCACGGATTGAAGGGAGACGAACAGGTGATGATGGAGTGGAACGGCAATGGAAAGACAGCGGCGGTGACAGCCATCGTGGTTAGTCCGCTGATCAAAACCCGGTGGGGTCAGGGTGACCCGTATAACATGAACTGCCCCGTGGGTACCGTAACAGGATGTGTGGCCACCGGCATGTCTCAGGTGATGTATTACTGGAACTATCCGGCCAACGGACAGGGCTCCAAGACGTACAATTCTCCGGGAGAAGGCACCCAGTCAGCCAATTTTGCTACTACCTACTATGATTGGAATGCCATGACGAAGACCTATAGTAGCTCTTCTTCAACGGCATCCAAGAGAGCAGTGGCATTGCTGATGTATCATTGCGGTGTGAGTGTGAGCATGGACTATGGGCCATCCAGTTCGGCAAAAACCGTCCCTGATGCATTGCAAGGCTACCACAACCATTTCCGCTATCCGGAAGCCTATACCAAAAAAAGATCTTCCTATAGCCTGAGCGGCTGGATCGCCAAATTCAAGGATGAGCTTGATGAAAATGCACCGATCCATATGAGAGGTTCAGGCGGTGGCGGTGGCCATTCATGGATATGCGATGGCTACGACAGTGGAAGCCGTTTTCATATGAACTGGGGTTGGGGTGGAAGTAAAGATGCCTACTTCGTGCTTGATGCACTGGAACCCGGAAACTCTGTATTCAATACAGATGTACAGGCTATCTTCGGTATTCGCAAACCAAATCGGATCATCCTGTCAATCAGCCCTTCCACTTCGGTGTTATGTTCAAAGTCTTCGTTCACGGTAACCGCCAACAATCTTGATCCGAAGATCATTTCAATCACATCGACCGCACCTACCGGATGGACGATGAGCGCACCCATATCAACGGGGGTGAACAAGACGGCCACCTTTTACCCTCCGTCCAACTTTGATCCCAATGCACAGGACTATATCCAGATCAAAGCAGAAGGCAATACAGCTTATGGTGAGAGAACGGTTCCACGGTACCTTAAGATCGGAACAGGGGTGCCAGACTTTACATACAAGAAAAGCTTTCCGGATCCATCTACGGCGGAGTATACCTTTACAGCCTCTCCTGGAGCTAAGTTGAAGTATTCATTCAACAACATCAGCTGGACAACCGCTGGCAACGTATTGACCCTTGAAGCACCTGCCGCAACCAAGAGGAATGTATATGTGAAAGCGTTCAATTCCTGCGGTACCGGACCAGCAAAAACCATCCTCCTTCAGGGACCACCGAAGATCATCGATCTGCAAACGGTGTCTTCCAACGAACAACACATCGGGGAAGCGCTCTTGTATCCCAATCCTGCAAAGGATGTGGTGAGTATTGCCGGTAATGAAATCGCAAAGGAGATTGCCTGCTACAATTCCGTGGGGCAGAAAATGGATGTGCTGACTGAGGGTAATACCTTGAATATCTCTGATCTGCCAACCGGGATATACCTGGTGCAGATCACCTATGCTGATGGAAGCAAATCCATCGGTAGATTCCTGAAACAGTAGCCCTCCAGCTGCTTAAGGAGCTCTTTGGATGCCGGTTCATTTGAGCCGGCACTTTTTTATTCTACCCTGCTAAGCCAACAATCAACTGAGCGGCTTCATAGCGGATAACCACTATCTCGGTTCCTTTTTCAATGTAGCCCGTCTCCGCAAATGCGTCGTATATGTCATCATTGATCTCGACCTTTCCGGAAGGGCGCAGCACCGTTGAGGCAATGCCTTTCTTCCCGATCAGTTGCAGTTCAGTCTTTTCCTTTTCTTCCAGATTGGCCCGATAGCTTCCCGGATCGTTGGTTAATACGAGTTTACGGAACATGCCAAAGCCAAGCAAACGACTGCTGAGGTACAATGAACCTCCTATCGAAAGAAAGAAGGAAATGATCACCAGCGAAAGAGCTTTGATCACATCATTCACTTCGATAAAGGTAAAGTTAAAGCCTATGTTGTTAAGCAAACTCAAAGCCAAGCCCATAACCACCCCTATGATACCCAGGATGCCGGCGACGCCAAACCCGGGGATCACGAATATCTCCAGTAAGAGCAGCACACAGCCTACAACAAACATCAGAATCTCCCAGTTCTCTGCCAGTCCCTGCAGATACAAAGGAGCAAAATACATGATGGCTGCAAGGCACGATGCGATCAGCGGAAATCCTACACCCGGCGTCTGAAGTTCAAAATAAATACCTCCTATGATCACCATGATGAGGATGCTGCTTAGGAAAGGGTTTAGAAAAAAGTCAATGACCTTGTCTATGGCACCCGGATGGAATTTGTGAATGGTGTAATCGGAGATGCCCAGTTTCTCCATCACCTCTTCCACGCTATTTACCTCTCCCTCGCAAAAGCCATGTTCAATGGCTTCTTTTGTGGAGAAGGTAAGTACGTGCAGACTGTCGATCAATCCGGGAATGTACACACTTTCGTCCACCATGGCCTGGGCGATTTGCGGGTCACGGTGCTTTGCTTCGGCTGTGGAGCGCATGGTGGCACGCATGTATGACTGGTACTTATCCGGCATTTTCTCTCCGGATTGATCTACCACCGTTGCTGCACCTATGCTTGCACCGGGCGACATGAAAATGCTATCACATGAAATGGATATTAATGCACCCGCCGATGCTGCGTTGTTGTCTATAAATACATGAACCGGAATTTTAGAACGTAGGATGCGACTACGTATGGAGTCTGCATCTAGTACCATGCCTCCGTATGTGTTCATGTGGATGAGGATGATGTCCGCACCCAGTTTCTCGGCTTCCTCAAAGGCGAGTTTGGTCTGCCGCCACATAGCAGGAGCGATCATTTCCTTGATGTCAAACTGATAAACCAGTTTCGTGGTTTTTTGATCTTGTGCCGATACGGCGATGGCGATAACCATCAATAAGTACAGTATGATCCTTCGCATGTGTTCTCGTTAATGAGTAAAGATACGTAATAGGGTGGTAATAGCGGGCGGGCAGGGGGCTAGTCGAAAAACCGGTTGATCGCTTCTTTCATCTCCGGGTGAATGCCGGTGTTGCTGGCCAGGATCTCCTTTCCAAAAACATAGTCATCATCACCTTTGAAGGTGCTCACCGTGCCGCCTGCCTGTTGCACGATCAATGCGCCTGCGGCAACATCCCAGGGCTGCAGGCCGTATTCATAAAAGGCATCGAATCGTCCGCATGCTACATAGGCCAGGTCAATGGCGGCAGAACCCCATCGGCGGATGCCACGACTTGAGCCCATCAGGTGCCCAAGCAGTTTCAGGTACGCCTCCATCTTTCCATAGTCGTAATACGGAAATCCCGTGGCCAGCAGTGCATCCTGTGTTTTGACTTTATCACTCACCCTGATCTCTTTTCCGTTCAGAACGGCCGGGCCATTTTTGATGGCATGAAAACATTCATTTAGTACCGGTTCATAGATCACACCGGCAACTACCTCCTCTTTGTCCATCAACGCAATGCTTACACAGAAACAGGGCAGTCCATGGATGAAGTTTGTGGTGCCATCCAGCGGATCAATGACCCAGTTGAAGCGTTCTCCCCGGGTGTCTTCCGTGCCTTCTTCTGCTATGAAACCGGCTTCCGGAATGATCTTCCTGAGCCTGTTCACAATCATGGCTTCAGCGGTCTTGTCTGCTTCCGTTACGAAACTATTAAGACTTTTTGTTTCTACGGTGAGCGTATGAACTTCGCGCTGTTTGTTCAAAAGATAAGCGCCGGCTTCTTTTGCCGTATCACAGAGGGGAGCAATGATCTGATCGGGTGTCATTGGTCAGATGTTGAAGAAACAGCGCCGCGTTTTCGGATGAGCCATATACCGGTGATGCCAACGAGTACCAGTGCTGCTGAAATGATCTCAGCCTGGGTAATGGCATGGCCCAAGATATCGTAGGTGGCATTGACGCGGATCTTTTCAATAAAAAAGCGTTCAAGGCCATTCACCACGAGGTATATACAGAACATCATTCCGGGCATCAGAAGTTTTTTTCGGATGCTCCACAAAAAACCAAAAAGGCCAATACCCATTACAGACTCATAAAAGGGTGTTGGGTAGACGGTTTCCGGAAGTACAGCGCAATGTTTGCCTTCGCATCCGGGGATGGGAATCCCGACGCCGTTTACGTTATGCGGGTAGTCGAAGGCCCACATCCATTCCGGGAGAAAAGACATCCAATCGGGCATGGGGTGGGTATTTACAATTCCCCAGTCGCCATCGCCTGCCATCTGGCAACCGATACGGCCCACTCCGTATGCCAGCATCAATGCCGGAGCCGTGGCATCCATCAAACGGAGAAGCGGAATGCCTTTTTTTCTGGCATACCATAGCACACTTGCAGCACCAACGATCAATCCACCGTAAAAGGTAAGTCCGCTGAAAGAGGTAAGGGCGCCTATGGGGTCCCGCATAAAGTCGGTCGTATCTTCCAGGATGTGAAAGATCTTTGCACCTATCAGTCCGCCAGCTGCAGCAATAAGCGTGAGGTTCCCCACCAGGTCATAGGGGTGAATCTCTACATTTCTCCATTCCGGTTTGGCCAGTTTCTCTTTGTCTTTCTCGCGTTTCTTGGACCACGCTGAAAGTGCTGCTCCGAGCAATCCACCCAGCCAGCTACCTTTGGCAGACATGATCACTCCCTGTGGGTCATCCACCAGTTCACCGTAGTGCAGGGCGCCGTATATCAGTTTAAAGCCGATCAGGAACCCAACCACTGCTGCAATGACCAACTCCTGTGTAGAAGCGGGTTTACCGATAAGCATCCTCTCGGTCAGGCTGTTCATCCAGCCCAATCCCTCCATGCGTTTCAACTCCTTGCCCAATACATATGATCCGCACAAAAAGGCGATGGCCACAAAAAAGCCAAATGTCTGGATCGGCAGGGCCAGGTTGAGTCCAAACAGATCGCGTAGTATGTCGGTGACACTCGGGTACATGGTCGGTTCTTTTTGAAGCGCTAAAAGTAGGCATTATTCATTGATCGGGCGCATCAGTATCTGTTACTTATGTTACTTTGAATTCCCGCGGAGAATGATAATTTTGTCTTAAACAAATTCTTAATCTACATGCTTTCTAAAAAAGTTGAAAAAGCGCTGAATGATCAGGTGATCCATGAAGCCGAGGCCGCATTCTTTTATCTTGCCATGGCATCATGGTGTGAGGGTAAGAGCCTTGAAGGATGTTCCGCATTTCTATATCGTCATTTCGAAGAAGAAAAGGACCATATGCTGAAGCTGATCCACTATATCAATGATGCGGGTGGCACGGCGGAGATTCCTGCTGTTAAGCAGATGACCGGCAAATTCACGACCATCAGGAATATTTTCGAAACGGTACTCAAGCATGAGATCGGTGTCACCACTTCCATCAATAAACTGGTGGATCTGTGTCAGAAGGAGGGAGACCACTCGACCTATAACTTCCTGCAATGGTATGTTGCGGAACAACATGAAGAGGAAAAACTTTTCCGCACAGTGCTGGACAAGATCGACATCATCGGAACGGATGCGAAGGGCCTCTATTGGATAGATCAGGAGGTAGGCAAGCTGAACGCTGCTTTGGCTGCTGCTGAAGGAGCCTGATCATCTAACCATGTTGTTGCTGGCGGATAGCGGAGGCACCAAAGCGCAATGGCGTGTGCTGGATGCCGGTCGCGTAGTTTGTGAAGTGATCACGAACGGTATCCATCCCACATTTCAGGATTCGGAAACCATGAAGCAGTTGTTGGTGACGGCGCTGCTTCCGGAGTTGACAAAGATCAGCAAGTCCATCGATAAGGTTGCATTTTATTGCGCCGGATATTCTTCTTCCGAGCGGATGAAGCGGGTGGATGATGCCCTTGCGTCCGTTTTTCCCGAAGCCACGATTTTCGCTTACCACGACCTGTTGGGGGCAGCGCATGCCACTTGTGGGAAGGAAAGCGGAATGGCGGCTATCCTGGGGACAGGTTCCAGTTCATGTTTGTATAACGGAAAGGAGATCATTCATCATGTTCCCTCGCTGGCATTCGCACTTGGAGATGAAGGCAGCGGCGCCGCTATCGGAAAGGAATGGCTCAGAGCATACTTCTATGGCGAAGTTCCCAAAGATCTGGCGACGTCATTTTACACGGAATTTCAACCGGACAAAGATGAGGTGATACGCCGTGTTTACCAGGTACCCATGCCCAATGCATTTCTGGCTTCTTTTTGCCCGTTTCTCTCAGCCAATCTGGATCATTCATTTGTTTCGCATCTTGTCACAGAATGCATGGACGAATTCATTAAGCGCCAGATTATGAAATACGAAGGACACCAGGTCCTGCCTCTGCATTGTGTAGGTTCAGTAGCCTGGTACTTTCGTGATATACTGAAAGTCGCTACAGAAAACCATGGCGTTCATCTGGGAAAAGTGCTTCAAAGTCCGATGGATGGATTGGTGGATTATTGGAAGGATGAAGGATGAAGAATTAAGAATGAAGAATGAGGGGGCTTACGAGGTCCTGGTATGCTTAACAAAACCCCGTAGGGGTGCCATCTTATTAGAACAGTGCTACGTTATACCACTTAGCCCCGTAGGGGTATTATCTTAATAGAACGGTTTTTCGTTATGGTTTGAAGCCCCGTAGGGGTGACATCTCAATAACATCAAAACAACTTTAATTGCTCTTCCATCACCACCCCTTCCAGTTCCAGTAATTTCTTCTTAGCTGGTAAACCACCGGCATAACCGGTGAGTTCGCCGTTGCTGCCGATTTGAAGCAATTAGCAATGTGGTAGATTCACCTGGGTAATTCGCAGATTGTGGTATAAGTATTAATACCTACAAAGCTGACATTAACTTAAAATCTGCTTGCTTTTTAATTTTACTTACATAAATTTAACATATCCTTTGCACTTGCAGGATAATGATCCGGAGGGGTTGGGATAGCTGACTAGAAGCGATCAAGCTTATGTTAGAGTCATAAGACTGACCTTTCAGATAGAACAGGTCTGAAAACAGAAACGACCCGTGAGGGCCGCTTCGAATGTTTCCACAACGGAATAATCCTTATTGTGATTTGCTTCAGATTAGAAAACGAATATAGAAAAAATTAAAACAAAAAAATACGGACAAGAAAGTAAAAAGAGTTTTAGGATTGGATTTGGGAACCAACTCAAT
>JAGQZQ010000070.1 GCA_020435415.1 Flavobacteriales bacterium | reverse complement strand
GAAACGAAAGCCACGCCTGGTGGATAAGGACCTGGCCCGGTTTATCCGCAAGTACCATTACAAGCGATTACTGAACTTTAAACGATAAATATCTGGATTGTGCTGAAGGTTGCATTAACACATGATGTAGATCGTACACGGAAGAGTTACCAGTACGTTACCGGCGTTGTAAAGAATGCCATAAAAGGTAAACTGTCCGATGCATGGTACCACCTGACATCCAGGTTTAAAAAGGAGCCATACTGGAATATGTATGATATCGCAGCCCTTGAGGATTCCTACGGGGTGCGTTCTACCTTTTTCATGCTGGATGAAAGCATCAAGTTCAACCCTTTGAAGCCGGCCACATTCGCTTTGGCCAAAGGACGCTATGATCTGCTTGAACCCAAGATTCAAGAGGCAGTTCGTTACCTGGATGCCAATGGGTGGGAAATAGGATTGCACGGCTCTTTTCTTTCATATAACAACAAAGAATTGCTTGCAAAAGAAAAGGCCAGACTGGAATCTATCGTGGGCCACCCGGTATACGGTACCCGGCAACATCACCTGAATATGGATGATACCACCTGGAAGATCCATGAAGACCTCGGTTTTCAATATGACTCCACGTGGGGATCCAATTATCACATGGGTTGGGTGGATGGTAAGATAAAACCGTTCCATCCGCACAACAATACATTTACCGTATTTCCACTTTCCGTAATGGATGTGTGTTTTATGCCGGATCCCAAACGGTGGGAGAAACTCGATAAGTTGATGGATGAGGCGGAAGAGCATGATGCAGTCGTTGTAGTCAACTTCCATCAGCGGGTGTATAACGAAAAGGAATTTCCAGGTCACCGTGCCGCTTATATCCGGATCATTGAAAGTGCGTTGCAACGCAAAGGGGTGGTGGCACCGTTAAACCGTTTTTACGAGGAATATTCGGCCAAAACATCGGCCCCGGCTGTATGAAGATTTTTATTGACATAGGTCATCCCGCACACGTGCACTATTTCCGGAATTTCATCCGGGACATGGAAGCAAAAGGGCATTCTGTGGTGATCACCGCCAGGGATAAGGAAGTGGCGCTGACATTGTTGGACTATTATGGGTTTTCCTATACCAACCGGGGAAAGGGTAGAAGAGGAATGATTGGAAAACTGCTGTATATGCTAAAGGCAGATTGGCAGTTGCTGAAGGTGGCGCGTAAAACGAAACCTGATATCTTCATGAGTTTCGCATCGCCCTATGCCGCTCAGGTTGCATGGTTGATGGGAAAGCCCCACATCGCATTCGATGATACGGATCATAACCCGTTCTCGCATATGATGTACGTGCCATTCTCCAAAGCCATCATGACACCAAAGGTTTACCAGAAAGATCAGGGTAAATATCAGGTGAGGTTTGATGGTTTTATGGAACTGTGTTCCCTGCATCCCATGCGTTATAAGCCGGATCCCGGTGCGGAAAAGGACCTGGCAGCGCTGAAAAAGGAAGGAAGGTTCGTTCTGCTTCGCTTTGTGTCCTGGGAAGCCAGTCATGACATAGGTTTGGAGGGATTATCTCTTGAAGAAAAGTACGCACTTGTCAAAGGTTTGTCCAAACATGCCCGTGTGATCATTTCTTCCGAACAGGATCTGCCGGATGACCTGCAGCAGTATGCTTACAATGTGAACCCTGCGTATATGCACGATATCCTCAGAGAGGCCAGTCTCCTTGTCAGCGAAAGTCTGACCATGTCTGCGGAAGCAGTTTTTCTCGGAACGCCTTCCCTGTGTATCAGTACGGCACTTGCCGGAACCCTTGATGAGGAGGTAAGACTAGGATTGATCGAATTGTATAGAAAGCCACAGGGCCTGGTGGAAAGGGCGATTGAAATTGCCGGTCAGCTTGATTATAAGTCCGGCTTTGCCGATAAGGTGAAGGAAGTGGTGAAGGATAAGATTGATGTGACAGGCTTTATGGAATGGTTTGTCGAAAATTACCCGGAAAGTTTCGACATCATGAAGAAGGATCCGGATTATCAGAATCGATTCAAGTAATAGTGAAGTTGTCAATGAAAACACAAGTGATTTTTAACAAAAACCCTGACCCGAAGAAGTGGGATGATTTTGTGGTGGCGCATCCGTCAGGGAATATTTTCCAGACACCTGGAATGGTGGAGGTATATAAAAGGACACCGGGTTGTGAAGCCGGTGTCATCGCTGCTGAAGATAGCGAAGGAAATATCCTGGGTGTAATGGCCTATATGATTCTTGCCGAGTCCGGCCTGAAGAAGATCGTATCCACCCGGTCCATCGTTACCGGTGGCCCTCTGGTGAAAGACGATGACAACGATATTGCCCAACAACTTCTCTCCGAATATTGCCGGAACATACGGAGTAAAAAGGCCATCTACACGGAAGTCCGGAATTTGTTTGATATCAAAGCCCTCGATCCTGCCTTCAAGGCAGTCGGCTTTTCGTATGTAGATCATCTTACCATTCATAATGACCTGGAGCAGTCCGAGGAAGATATGAAGAAAGCCCTTCACCGTGGCCGGAACTCCAATATCAAGAGGGCACGGAACAAAGGCCTGGTGGTGAAGGAAATCAAAGGGGAAGAAGCCATCCGTGCCGGTCATATCCTCATACGTGATACCTACATCAAGATCGGTTTGCCCGCGCCGCATGAGAAACTCTTCCTCAATACTGCAGAAATCCTCGGAGATCGTGCGCGCATCGTAGGTTGCTATCACGGAGATATCCTCATCGGATGCCGGGTATATCTGCTTTTCAATGGAATGTCCTATGATTGGTATGCTGCCATTGACAGGGAACATTCAAACCTTAATGCAGCCGACCTCATGCCCTGGCTCATGATGCTTCAGCTCAAATCAGAAGGGATCAAGATATACGACTTTGCCGGTGCGGGAAAGCCAGATCAGGAGTATTCCGTGAGGGACTATAAACTCAAGTTTGGCGGTACACTTATGAACTTCGGCAGGTATTCTAAAATTCACAATCCGCTTCTTTACAGACTAGGTGTGTGGGGTCTTAAACTGTACAAATACGTCAGGTAAGATGCGTGTGTTGATTGACATAGGACACCCTGCACACGTCCATTACCTGAGGCATTTCGTCACGGAAATGCAACAGAAAGGGCATGAGGTACGGATCGTTTCCAGAGATAAGGAGGTCGCGTTAACCTTGCTTGATTATTACGGTTTTACCTATCACAACAGAGGAAAGGGTAAGAACGGTATGATCGGTAAGCTGCTGTATATTCTGTCGGCGGACTGGTTTCTGTTCAAACAAGCCAGGAAGTTTAGGCCGGATATCTATGTCAGCGCAGGGTCGATGTATGCAGCCCACGTGGCGTGGATTACCGGTAAACCACACATAGCTCTGGATGATACCGATCACAATGCCTTTCAGCACATGCTGTACACGCCTTTTACGCGCGCCATTCTCACGCCAAAGGTTTTCCAGAAGGACTTTGGAAAAAAGCACCTGAGGTTCGATGGATTCCTGGAGTTGGGATCATTGCACCCCAATAGGTATGTGCCGGATACAAGCCATGCCAAGGAGATTCTTAAAGATTCCGGCAAGGACCGCTACGTGATCCTGCGCTTTGTTTCCTGGAATGCCAGTCATGACATCGGTCTGAAAGGACTGACCATGGATGATAAATACCGGCTGGTGAAAGAGCTATCCAGATATGCGAAGGTGGTGATCAGTTCCGAGAAAACGTTGCCTGATGATCTGCAGCAATATGCCTTCAGGGTTCATCCGGCACTGATGCATCACGTGCTGCACGGTGCAGCTTTATTGGTGAGCGAAAGTCTCACCATGTCTGCCGAGGCCGCTTTTCTGGGAACCCCTGCCTTATGTATCAGCACGGCACAGGCCGGAACGCTGGACGAGGAAGTCAGACTGGGATTGATCGAGCTGTTCCGGGAAAGCGACGGATTGGTGGAAAGGGCCATAAGCCTGGTACAGGATTCTCAATATAAGGAGAAATACAGGTTGAAATCAGCAGAGGTCATGAAGGAATTGGTTGATCTGACCGCCCTGATGGTGTGGTTTGTCGAAGAATTTCCGAAAAGCATGAATGAATTAGGCGAAAATCCTGATAAACAGAAAAATTTTAAGGTAAATTTGCGCGTAAGTGAGCCGATAAAGTTGCCAAATGAATAACGAGATTTTATGACCAGGGATTTTACATTGAGATCCTATGAGCGGCTATTATCAAGCCTGCTGGAGAACGGTTATCGCTTTCTTACCTTCGAAGAATATCTGGAGAAAGGGTTGGAAGGTAAGCAAGTGATCTTGCGTCATGATGTGGATGATCTTCCGGAGAATTCTCACAGGACGGCCATCATTGAACATCAATTGGGAATCAAGGGTGTTTATTATTTCCGTATCGTACGCCAAAGCAATCATCCGAATGTGATCCGAGATATCGCCGCATTAGGGCATGAGATCGGTTATCACTATGAAGATTTGGCCCTGGCCCGTGGCGATATGCAAAAGGCCATTAAAAAGTTTGAAGATAACCTGAACTATTTCCGGGAGTATTATCTGGTGAAAACCATATGCATGCATGGAAGTCCCAGAAGCAGATGGGACAACCGGAAGGTATGGGAAAAGTACAATTACAGGGATTTCGGAATATCAGGAGAGCCTTACCTTGATCTGGATTTTAACAAGTTTGCCTATCTCACGGATACCGGCAGAACCTGGAACGGCGCATTGGTAAGCGTGAGGGACAAGGTCTCTTCCCCGCATCAACTCAACTTTGCCAGAACAGACCAGATCATTGAAAATGTGAAAACCCTTCCCGATCATCTGATGATTACCGTCCACCCGCAACGTTGGAATGATGGCCTTCTGCTCTGGACAAAGGAATTGATCTTTCAGAATCTGAAGAATCTGATCAAACGGATCATTATTCGTCAACCTGCACCACCCACTGCCTAAGTGAATGGATAAATGAAACGGACATGTGTGGAATCGCAGGAATAGCAAACTTTTCAGATCGCCCGGTTGAGCCCGATCATGTGAAGGGCATGATGCAAAGCATCAAGCACCGTGGCCCGGATGACGAGGGTACCCTGTTCAAAGACCACATCGGTCTGGGACATGTGCGTCTGAGTATCATCGATCTGTCTGCCGCAGGGCATCAGCCCATGTTCAGCGAGGATAACCGCTATGCCATTGTATTTAACGGCGAGATTTATAATTATCTCGAACTGAAGGAAGAATTGAAAGGCAAGTATTCGTTCCGCTCTAAAACGGATACGGAGGTGCTATTGGCCGCCTACCGTGAGTGGGGCGCGGATTGTCTGCCGAAACTGAATGGCGACTTTGCCTTTGCGATCTATGACAGCCAGGAAAAACTTTTATTTGGTGCCCGTGACCGCTTCGGTATCAAGCCGTATTATTATCATAAAAACGAAGAGCGGCTGATATTTGCTTCGGAGATCAAAGCGATTGTTCCGCTTCTGGATCAACCGAAGCCGAACGACAAGGCCCTGTACGAATACCTTGTATATAACCGAAGCGATCAGTCGGATGAAACCTTCTTCGACTCGGTGTACAAATTGAAGCACGGCCACTATTTTACGGTAAAGAATGGCCGTTTCGAAACAAAGCAATGGTACAACCTGCCCGATCAGGTGCACTATCCGACTTCCATGACCACGGAAGAATACCGGGAGGAATTCCGGAAATCCATTGGTCTGCGGTTGCGAAGTGATGTGCCCCTTGGCGTATGCCTGAGTGGTGGAATTGACTCTTCCGCAACGACGTCCATGTTGTACCATGATTTCGGTCTGAAGGAGGTCAATACCTTTTCGGCTGTTTTTGAAAAGGGATCCTGGGCGGATGAAAGTCCGTTCATCAAGGCCTTCAGCCCGGAACTGAAGAACATGTTTTACACCCAGCCCACGGCGGATACTTTCTATAATGAGTTTAAGAATTTTGTGCGCTCGCAATGTGAGCCCATTCCGGGTGTAAGTCCCTATTCCCAATACAAGGTGATGCAGCTGGCCAGCGGACATGTGAAGGTGACATTGGATGGACAAGGTGCCGATGAAATGCTGGGCGGCTACAATTATTTCTATGGCGGCTATTTCAAAGAATTGTTGAAAGGGCTGAAACTGATGACACTTGCCAGGGAGATGGTTGGGTACTATAAGCAAAACCCGTCCAAGGAAGCATATAAATATTTTGTGTTCTACAGTCTGCCATCCGGGTTGAAGAAATCTGCCAGCCGCAAGACTTACGGAAGCATTTCTTCTGATTTCTTTGGTAGATATAAAGACGTTTCTACCATTTCTTCCGATCTGTATGATCCGGCGTCGCTCCACCAGTCTTTCTTACAACATTTTGAGCATAAGCTGGAACACCTGCTTAAATGGGACGACCTGAATGCCATGAGTTTTTCCATTGAATCCCGGGTGCCTTTTCTGGATCATAACCTGGTGGAAAAAACATTGTCCCTGCCTCCGAACCGGATCATGAAGAATGGGGTGAGCAAGTATATTCTACGGGAAGCGGTGAAGGATATTCTTCCGCCGGCCATTTACAACCGGCGTGACAAGAAAGGCTTCACCACTCCATCCGACGCCTGGTTCCGTACGGCACAGTTCAAAGAGTATATTCAGGGTATGCTGCACGCCGACAGTTTCCGTCAACGTGGATATTTTGATGTGGATGACTGCATCAGGAAGTACCAGGCGCACCTTGATGGCAGTGGAAATTTTTCGAAAGACATTTGGAAATGGATCAACCTTGAAGTGTGGTTCCAAACCTTCATTGATCGTTAACCCCTTCTATTATGATATTTAACTCCTTTATCTTTTTTATTTTTCTGGGGGTTGCGCTACCGGTTTACTATGCGCTCCGGAGCACACAGAGCCGCAACATCTTCCTGCTCCTCGCCAGCTATTTCTTTTACGGTTATTGGGATTGGCGGTTTTGTTCGTTGCTTGCTTTCACCACGATTGTAGATTACTTCATAGGGGATCAGATTTTTAAGACCGACGATGCCGGCAAAAGAAAACGCCTGCTGATCGTAAGTCTGGTGGTGAATCTGGGCATCCTCGGTTTCTTCAAGTACTTCAATTTCTTTGTGGAGAATTTTCAGGAATTGAGCACTGCGATTGGCATTCCGCTCGACTTTGTTCACCTGAACATCATCTTGCCGGTAGGCTTGTCCTTTTACGTTTTTCATAATCTGTCGTACATCGTTGATATCTACCGGAAAAAGATAGAGCCCTGCAGAGACATTGTGGTTTTCGGCCTTTTTGTGACCTTCTTTCCGCAGCTCGTCGCCGGTCCGATCGGCCGTGCAAGCTTTCTGCTCCCACAGCTCAGCAAGCGGATGGTGGCAACCACGCATCAGGTGAAACAGGGTATTGTGCTCATTACGATGGGTTTGTTCAGAAAGGTGATGATCGGGGACACCACCGGCCGTTATGTGGACCATATATTTGAACACCTGGAGGTGTACAATTCCGTGGAGATCATATGTGCGATCGTGTTGTTCGCTGTGCAGATCTATGCCGACTTCTCCGGGTACAGTCTGATCGCCCGCGGTACTTCCAAATTATTCGGTGTGGAGTTGATGAAGAATTTTGAACAGCCATACCTTTCGAGAAATATCACGGAGTTCTGGCGCCGTTGGCACATCTCCCTGTCTTCCTGGCTGCGCGACTACCTGTATATTTCATTAGGTGGTAACCGGAAGGGAGCAGTCAGGACCTATGTCAATCTAATGCTAACCATGTTATTGGGTGGGTTGTGGCATGGAGCCAGCTGGAACTTTGTGGTTTGGGGTGGTCTTCACGGTCTGTACCTTGTGATACATAAACTGTTTACCGGTGATCGGCGTATTGCCGCAGAGAACAAATGGCCGTTTGGGATAAAGGACTGGATGAATGTGATCTTTACCAATGTACTTGTGCTGTTTGCCTGGATATTCTTCAGGTCAACTTCATGGGAAACCACGCGCATCCTGTTTTCCAGGATATGGCATTGGGAATCCAGTGAGTATTCGTTGTGGTTCATCGGTACCACCCTGACATATTTATTGCTGACCCTGGCTCTTGACTTGTTTGCATATGCATCGGGTAAACATACTTATCTGCTCAGGATAAAATCTGCTCCGCTTAGGCATGGCATCATGGCGGCTACGTTGATATTTACCTTGTTCTATCTCTTCCAGTCAAACCCCATGCCCTTTATTTATTTTAAATTCTAGCGGCGCAAAAGAATGATGAAAAGGATCAAATCCATATGCTTGTTCGGACTCGGCTTTGCCGGTGTGGGCCTTGTGTTTGAGCTACTACTTCGTTTCGGCGGGATTATGACGCCGTTGCTGACCATTGATCCACAACGGGGTGAACGTTACCTCGCCAATCAGATGTGTTGTTCGTTATTCAATTACGAAGGTTTTGGCTTGGCTGCCACCAATTCACAAGGCTGGTTCGGACCGGAGTTTCATGACAGCGGCGATCAGGAGATTTCCCTAGCTGTACTGGGAAATAGCTTCATTGCAGCGCGGCAGGTTTTTTACCGGCATAACTTCATGTCATTGTCGGAAGAGGCTCTGAAGGAAACACACCCGGATTTGCACATCTTTAATTTCGGTAAAGAAACAATGCCGTTGAGGGAAAGCCTGTACCTGAAGGAGGAACTGGATTCCATGTATCACCCGGACTATTTTGTGGTTTTTATCAATATCAGAAGTCTGGGTAATGAAGGACGATATATTCCTTACTATGAATTGCAGAACGGTCAATTGTCCCTCAACACAGATTTTCGGAATAAGGCTTTTGTAAAGCAGTACCATAACTTTGCGCCACTTGCTCAATCTTCTCTGGTTTTCCTTGCTTATCGTGCCAAGAATCATCTGCCGGAATATAAACAGATCCTGTTCGACAAGTTTTATACCCCGGATACAACTGATATGGTGGTGGATACCATACGACCTATTGATGAAGTGGATGAGGCGGTGATCAGGGAGTTCAGTAAGGACCCAAGGGTGATTTTTCTCCTGGATATTCACCCCATTACAAAAGAGAAGATTCTGAATATGGTTGGGAATTCTCCCGTCATAGATGTTAAGCCCGGCCTTGAGCAGCTGAGAAAGCAAGGCATCGATCCGTATTACTGGAAGATCAGCAAGGAGACGGGGCACTGGAATCACAAAGCCCATCAGGTGATTGCCCGAACGTTTACAGAGGAAATCAAGCGGATTGTAGATAAGGAATGAGCATCTATAATAAAATAAGAAGGGCCGTCGCCAAAAAGGTGGTCAACCGGAAGAAGCATCTGCAGCTAAAAGAGGCCATTATCACCTTTACATTTGATGATGTACCTGAGACGGGATTTACCGCCGGCCTGCCCATTTTGCAGAAATATGGTTTCAAGTCAACCTTTTATGTAGCATTGGGTTTTATGGACCACCCGGTTGAAGGTGGGGTAAGATATACCCCGGAACACCTGAAGATGGTGGTGGATGATCAAAGTGAACTGGCGTGCCATACATACGGACACATCCATTGTTATCAGAGTAGCAAGGCCACCATAGAAAAGGATTTGTCAAAGAACAGCCAACGGATCAATGAAGTGATACCCGGTTACCGCTTTAAGAATTTCTCATACCCTTTTGGGGAGCAGACCATCGCCGCAAAGCAGGTGGTCAGAAATAAGTTCAGAACAGGCCGTGGTGTGAACAGCGGTATCAATCATGGTCAGATCGATTTGATCAACCTGCACGCATACCAGATCGGTACCAACATTACCCCGGATCAGGGTCGTGCACTGATTGATGAAGCAATCAGACTGAAAGGCTGGCTTATCTTTTTTACCCATGATGTTCAGAAAGATCACTCATTATATGGTTGTACACCTGAGCTTCTTGACAGTGTCGCTGCGTATTGTTCAGAAAAAAAATGTTCTGTGCTGACCATGGATGAGGCAATCAGCAGGATAGAAGGCCGTTGAATAGATAAACAAGCAGTATTCCCTCATGGGATTCACATTTTCGCATCCGGCATTAATCGTCCCCTTTAAGTATGTACCCCGACGTTGGTACTCGGTCACTGGTCTGATTGCGGGAAGCATTGCGCCGGACTTCGAATACTTTTTACGGCTAGATAGCCAGGGCGCGTTCAGTCACACCATTCCTGGTATGTTCCTGATGGATATTCCAATGGCCATCGGTTTGGCATTGGTTTTTCACCTGGTGGTTCGCGATCAGCTCATTCTGAACATACCCCGGGCGTTCCGTCAGAGATTTGAGATTTATTTTCAATCCGATTGGTGGAACTACCTTAAAAGAAATATCATACTGGTGATTTTTTCTGTATTGATAGGGGTGATGACCCATCTTTTGTGGGATAGTTTTACCGCGATGAATGGACATTTTGTTAAACGTATCCCTTTTCTGACGCAACAATGGAATATTCTCGGTCTGGATATATATGTCTACAAAGTCCTGAAGCATGTCAGTTCGGTAGTGGGAGGGATGGTGGTGCTGTATCAATTATTACGGCTACCCAAAAAAAATACACTTATTAAAAATGTGGATGGCAGATATTGGGTCACGATGGTAAGCATCTTTGTCATCATTGTGATATTCTACCTGCTGCCTATATTTCACATGCCTTCCATCAATGTTTTTGTGAAAAGAATGATCACAGCAGGTTTGGCTGCCCTGGTTCTTGCATCCCTATACCACCGAAAAAAGCAGAATCAATAACCCCGTCCTCCTTCCTTGATCACCCTCTTTCGTTGTCCTGCAATGATTACGTCCCTGAATGGGAAAGTAAAAAAAGTTATTAAGATGATTCGAAATTGCAGTGGAAATACGTAGAGTATTTATATATTGGAGCATGCTGCCAGAGATGGAAGTTGGGTAAAACCCCGAAACATAACATGTAACCCGTGGAACAAACGCCACGTATTATATGACGGTTATTGGGTAATTAGTTTCTATCTCTAAATCTTGAAGGCATGAAAACACTAGCTTGTTTAGCAGGGGCATTGTGTGTCCTGTTTGCTGGGAACGTGAACGCGACGACTTACTATGTAAGTCCAAACGGAGATAACGCGAGTTCCGGTTTGACGAAGGATCAGCCGTGGAGAACAATCTCTTATGCAGCGGGGAGTTCATCTCCGGTTACCGCTGGCGATAAGGTATATGTGAAAGCGGGTAATTACGGAAGTGAGTACATTAGTTTTGCGAAAAGTGGGACGGTAAATAATCCCATCGTATTTGAAGGTTATCAGAATACACCGGGCGATGCACCGGATCTGAACTTTCAAATGGGCGACGCGCTGAATGCATCGGTGATGCCCCTGTTAGACGGAGGTAACAGAGGCAATTATAAAATCGGGATGAATCTTCCCGGCCGTTCATACATCGTGATCAGAAATTTCCAGATTACCAATTATTCTTATGGTGTGAATACGGGCAATGCTCACCACCTTGTCCTCGACAACATCATTACCATGTACACCGGTGCAATCAATGATTCCTACTCTGGACGGGGCATCCAGTTAGGTTCTTGGAGCACCGCGGTGTCCAGTGATAATGTGGTCAGCAATTGTATCGTGGTGAATTCCGCTGCAGAAGGACTGAGTATCAATGGTCATAATAACAAGGTGACCAATTGCAAAGTCTATTGCAATGAAGGCGTGATCGGCTCAGGCAACAATGCCGCCACCGATTATTACCTGCTCGTTGATGGTAACAACAACGAGATCACTGATTGTTATGTGGAAAGGATCGGAGATCTGGCCCACTACGGACACGGAATCGGTGCGAAATGGGACTGTGAGTACAATGTGTTTACAAACTGCACTGCAGTGAATATGACGGAAGATTTTTATGTCCGTCACCGCGGTGCAAAGTATAACATCTTTGTCGGATGCCATGCCATTAACGGTCGTGCCTTTGTGGTGCGTGATGGTGCCAGTTTCAACAGATTTATCGATTGCCGTGCAGATGATGTGAAATCGGGAATCCGTTTCATGGATACCACTGAAGATGGTGGAGCGCAATATGCCGGACGTCATAATACATTTGAGAATTGCATCATCAACAAGGCATACCTCGGCGTTCACTTTGATGATTACGACCAGGTATCACCGGCAGACAGCAACACCATTGCATTCTGTATCTTCAACAGGGTAGACTATCTGTTCTACTGCGGAAGACCAAACTCAAACAATGAGATGCTCAATTGCATCGTCACCAATTCAGGAAGCTTAAAAGCAGGAAGTTATGCATTGAACTTTGACTACGCCCATTCGGCATTTTATGGTAATTCTTTTACAACTCCATCGGGAACAGGAAACATGACTTCAAACCCGATGTTTGTTAATGAGTCAACCGGTGATTTTCACATCCAGGCAGGCAGCCCTTGTATTGATAATGGTATAGAGGCACCATTCGTTGAAGAGGACTTTGACGGAGAGGTTCGCCCTTATGGAAGTGGCTATGACATCGGTGCTTTTGAGTATCATCCTCAGGTTCCGTTCTCAGCAACCACCAAATCAAGCAATGTGACTTGCTATGGTGCCAGCAACGGAAGTGCTTCGGCTGTTCCTGCCGGTGGTGCTCAGCCCTACACTTATGAGTGGAGCAACGGTGAAACAACCTCGGCCATTACCGGGTTGACCTCCGGTTACTATTATGTGACCATCAACGATAACAACGGATCGTTCATCAGCTTATCCGTTCATATCGGACAACCGGCACAACTTCTGATCAATAACATGGGTGTGGTGGATGCTACTAACTGTGATGCGACCAACGGTAAGGTGACGGTATCCGCAACCGGCGGGATGACCTCTTCTTCTTACACTTATAAATGGAACACCAGTCCGGTGCAGAAAACGGCGACCGCTACTGGATTGACACCAGGTCAATATACCGTTACGGTGACCGATGTTAACGGATGTTCCGTTCAGGGAACTGCAACGGTGAAGGGACCGGATCCGCTCATGATCGCTGATGTAGTGGCGGTGAATGCCAGCAATTGCAGTGCCAGCAATGGTAAACTGACTGCACTCGTTGAAGGTGGTTCGGCCTCCTATTCTTATCTGTGGAATACCACACCGGCACAAACTACTGCAACCGCTACCGGCCTGACCCCGGGTACCTATTCCGTGGTCGTTACCGATGCCTACGGTTGCATTGTACAGGCCACGGCTTCCGTGGATGGTCCTGCTCCTTTGGTGATCAGCAACCTCAACGTGACCGATGCTTCCAACTGTGAAGGCAACAATGGTAAAGTGAGTGTATCTGTGGCAGGAGGCAGTTCGGCCTATTCATTCACATGGGATACCAATCCGGTACAAACCACATCAACTGCAACAGGATTGCATCCCGGCGACTATAGCGTGGTGATTATCGATGCCAACGGTTGTAGCGTAACGGCTTCGGCTACTGTTCAAGGGCGCAAACCACTGGTGATTAATAAAATCAGCAGTGAAGCTTCCACCAACTGTGATGCCAGCGACGGTACCGCCAGTGTTATCGCTTCAGGTGGTGCAGGTGGCACCTACATGTACGAGTGGGATACCAATCCCGTTCAAACTGCAGCTACGGCCACCGGTTTGTATCCTGGTGTATATACGGTTACCGTGACCGATGCTCAAGGCTGCAAAGCCCTGGCCACTGATACCGTTGCCTGTTCTATTACAACCGGTTCGGACCAACCGTTAAGTGCAACCTTGTACAACGTGTTTCCTAATCCGGTGCGTGATCGGGTAATGGTGAAGGCAGGTGTTGAAATTCAAGCGGTTTCTGTCATCACTACAACCGGACAAACTGTGTACGAACTTGAGGTGAATGGTCAGAAGGAAGTTTCCATTGACCTGAATGCACTTAACCTCAGTCCCGGCATTTATTTCCTGAATATACGCAACGACGAAGGGGTCAAGGCCCATCGCATTGTCAAAGAGTAATATTCAAAGGTTAATTGTTTGTTATACTTGGTCAGAGGCCCGAAAGGACCTCTGACCTTTTTTTATAACCGGCTCTGTGCAGAGATAACCGGCTATCCGTATTGACTTATCTGCTAACAGTTATAGCAGAAAACATCAACCTTCCTTTTTCACCGATCCGTTGATAGGTGACCTATGATGTTTATCAAACCATGCTTTGAGGTAGGTCATCAGGATACATTGTGACTTTGTGAACCTTTGCAATTCATCAAACCCCGAAGTATGAATAAACCAAACCCCGTCAACCGGAAAGCAGGCAGTTTAAAACTTGTTGTATTAACCGGCTTGATGTTATGCGGCCAGAATCATTCTTTATTCGCTCAGAAATATGCCCCGATTGAAGATGTGGACATTATCAAACGGCATGTGAAGGTATTGCAGAAAGAGCGTCCTCACGCATTTGATCAGCTGAGGATAGGGAATGTCTATCAGATCAATGACCATCATTCAAAAATAACATTCTATGAAAATGGGGTGTACAATGAGGCGGTGGTCAATTCCGGCCGTAAGGATATGTTGCTGGTGGCCATATTTCAGGAAATCCTGCCAGCAGATTTACCATCAGTTGTAAGCGATGCTTTTAAGGAAGATGGCAGGGATGGTCAGGAAATCATGAAAAGCTTTAAAGTGACCACGCCATCCGGAGGGTGGTTTTATTGCCTGGAAGTAACGGAAGACGGAAGGAAGAAAAGGATTTATCTGGATGAATTAGGACGTTATCATGATTCACCCTACTGATTTTTTACCCCCTAAACCAAAACGGATGAAAGTACAGATCAATACAGGAGGAATGATCAGGGGAAGTCAGGCATTCAATGCATCGCTGACTGACCTGATCTCGGAAAAATTAAAAAGATTCGATCCCTATGTGACCAGGATTGAGTGTTACCTCAAGGATGTGGATGGCGCAAAAAACGGACTGGATGACAAGCGCTGTGCATTGGAGGCACGTGTGGAAGGAATGCAACCTTTTGCCGTTGTAAGCAGTGCGGATTCGTATGACCGGGCAGTTGCTGAAGCCCTGGCCAGACTGGAAGCATCTCTGGGTTCGGTGATCGGAAAATTAACGAAGCACCGGGTGTAGCTCACCCCATCAACCAAACAATCAGTACACTCACCCCGAATCCGAAAATCATGTAAAAAATCAGACTGAAAACACCGGCCAGCAGGGCCCTTATGATGCTCCATAATTTATAGGAACGGTGAAGTGACAGGATGGAGATAAAAGTATAGGCCACCAGGAAACCCAACTGCACAGCCTTGGGCACGGGGTAAATGTAAACGGTGGTGATCATTTCCAGGGTGCCGGCCAGGATGTACACACCGCTGATATAAAAACCTACCGCTGTGTATTCTGCAAGGTTATATGCTTTCGGGAAAAACATTTTATGAAACAACCCCAGCACGAGGGCCAGAATAAACATGATATGGTTGATATATGCCACCATGAAGTAGGAAGCCTTTTTCATCATTGCGCCTATCGGGCGGGCATCGGCACTGGCATTTTCAAAGGAACCCTCCAGCGGATCATAGTGCAGCAGCGACCTGATCACCAGGTATAGCAGCGTACATAAAACAAAAAAGGGGAGGGGCTTGTAATACGTCTTTCGTCTGCCCCCGAGAAATTCTCTGTAAAGCCTTCCGGGATTTGTGATCAGCCATTTCAATGTTTGCGGCAACGGCCCGTCGATCAGAAACAACGTGCTCAAAAAATCGGCGATGGTATCCCGAAAGGTGATCCGCCCGAGGTCGCCACGCTGGCCACAGGAAGCACAAAACTTCCCCGTTACTTCCTGTCCGCAATTGAGACATTTCATGAAGGAAAGGTAGGAATATTCAGCATACAGCAACAGCATACAGCATACAGGGAAAAACAGCAGTTTACATTCAGTATGCAGCATGCTCTTTTACTCTTCGGGCCACTTTACATATACCGTCTGGTAAGCCCAATCTTCCCAGGTAATGCGAAGTGAATCAGGATCCGAAACATCAAACTTTCCACGACTGATGTAATCGTTATAATATACGATCAGGCAATCCTTGCGAACCTCAAAAGGCATATCGCCATCACCATCATAATCTACAATGTAAAATGATTTCCCGGTCCACCAGAAATCTGCATGCGGACCATTGGGATCCGTCGTCCAGATGCCAAAGAAGTTGGAGGTGTCGTAGGGGCAGTCTATAATGGAACTTGTGTCCGGCCTGTCGATGTTTTCGATGTCAGGGTTATCGGTATTTGCTTCAGAAATGTGGTAGATGCGATCTTTCGTCTTATCCGCCAGCTCATTGAACGGTTTTTCCCGGACGGGAGTTGTTGGTTCAACGGGTAGTGTGTTCCCGTTATTCCCACTGGTGCATGCGTAGGTGAAAGCAATAAGAGTAAACAGAATTTCCCGGAAGGTCTTATTGGATGTAGGTTTCATGAGGTCGAATATATGCAACCCATAATAAACACAACCTTGATCATCCATGGTTATCCCAAACTATGCAATAGAAAATCTTCTATTGCATAGCGATTAAGAAAATCAACCTTTCCGGCCCATACTTCGTGCATCCGAAAAGTGATTTTCTAAATCGGGATAACCCCAACTAAATACAGATAGTTCGGCTCGTTCCTCA
>JAGQZQ010000069.1:6207-18945 GCA_020435415.1 Flavobacteriales bacterium | reverse complement strand
AACACCTGTCCGCCAAACTGCCGGTTTCCCGTCTGCAACGAGACCTGACAGACTCCACCGTCTTGCGAAACGTGGGCATGCCCCTGGCGCATCTGTTGATCGCATTGAACTCCATGATGAAAGGACTGGATAAGGTATTGCTGAACAAAGTGGCCCTGGACAATGATCTGGAAAACAACTGGGCCGTGGTGGCCGAAGCCGTCCAAACGATCCTGAGAAGGGAAGGGTTTGATAAACCGTATGAGGCCCTGAAGACATTGACCAGGACCAATGAAAAGATTACAAGGGAGCGAATGCATACCTTTATTGATTCACTTGATGTCAGCGAAAACGTTAAGTCTGAATTGAAAGAAGTCTCACCGTTCAACTATACCGGACTGAATGCTTAATCCTATGAAAACGATCATGACATTTGGCCTGTGCCTGTTCTTACTGGCATTGGTCCCATCCCGCAGCATGGCGCAAGAACGGGGTAAAACAGGCAATAGCAGCAAGAATTTTGAGCTTGAGATCAACCGGAAGATGACGGAGCAGGACATCAAGGATATTCAGGAGGATCTGAAACGCAGACTGATCAAGCTTGAGTTTGAGGAATTGAAGTTTACCCCGTGGGGAAAGTTCTGGTCTGGAAAAGGAACCATTACCTTTAATGATGGAGCCTATGGCAAGTTTTATGGTAAGGGAGTGAAGTATATTCGCATCACCAGGTCATATGATAACAGCGGCAGGGCAGGTGAGATCGAGATCACGGTGAAATAGAACCGTTGTGTTGTGCATCCGTGTCTGCACAAACGTTTCAGCTCTTAGTTTCTGAATGTTGAAAGTTTCCGGATTTACATTTATTCGCAATGCCATCTGCTATGATTATCCCGTGGTGGAGGCGATATCGTCCATTCTGCCCGTATGCGATGAGGTGGTCGTGGCGGTCGGGAAATCCGAAGATGATACCCTGGATCTCGTACGTTCCATTCATCCTGACAAGGTCCGTGTCGTAGAAACCACCTGGGACGATTCTCTCAGAAAAGGCGGTGCCGTACTCGCTGTGGAAACCAATAAAGCATTAGCAGCTGTAGCACCTGATGCTGACTGGGCCTTTTATATCCAGGCCGATGAGGTACTGCATGAACAGTATGTTCCCGGCCTTAAAAAGGTCATGGAAACCTGGAAGGATGATAAACGTGTGGAAGGTCTGGTGTTCGATTACCGCCACTTTTACGGTTCCTACGATTATATCGGAGATTCAAGGAGGTGGTACCGAAGAGAAGTGAGGGTGGTTCGTCCTGCACAGGGCATCTATTCTTTCCGGGATGCCCAGGGTTTTCAAAAAGATGGCAGACCTTTGAAGGTCAAACATGCCGATGCGGTGATACACCACTACGGATGGGTGCGTCCTCCGGATAAACAACAGGAACGGCAGGTTGCCTTTCATTCGCTGTGGCATGATGACGCATGGGTGGATGAGAATGTCAGGGTGTATGATCAATTTGACTACTCCGGGATCGATTCCCTGACGCGCTATGAAGGTACGCATCCGGCGGTGATGCTGGATAGGATATCCAGAATGAACTGGCAATTCTCTTTTGACCCCTCGCAGAAGAAACTATCAATGAAAAGCCGTATCCTGCAATGGGTGTTCCGTTTGACCGGTTGGCGCATTGGCGAATACCGCAACTATAGAGTCATCTGAAAAAGTGTATTGGATATTCCAATGAAAATACCAACCTTTATCCGTAACCTGATTGAATCCCAAATCTTCCGTATGACATCTTCCATCAAATTGCTCTTCCGTTCTCTTCTTTCCATTCTTGCACCTGCGCTTATTTCCCTGACTGTTCATGCACAGGATAGCCTTCCGAAATGGATGCGCTACCCCGCCATTTCTCCCGATGGTCTTACGATTGTCTTTTCATATAAAGGCGACTTGTACACTGTTCCATCCAGTGGAGGCAAGGCCAGCGTGCTTACATTGCATGAGGCGCATGATTTCAAACCGGTTTGGTCACCTGATAGCAAACAAATCGCTTTCGCATCCGACCGGTATGGTAATTATGACATTTTTGTGATTCCTGCCGAAGGGGGAAGTCCAAAGCGACTGACCTGGCATTCGGCCAATGATTACCCCAGCGATTTCAGCCCGGATGGAAAACGGGTGTTGTTCGAGTCCAGGAGAACGGATGCTGCTTCCAATGCACAATTTCCTTATGGTTATCTGCCCGAACTTTATGAAGTACCGGTAGGTGGTGGCAGGGTGAAGCAAGTGGTCACCACGCCTGCTATTGATGCCAAATACCACAAATCAGGAAAGATGATCCTGTACCATGATCAGAAAGGCTATGAAGATCCCTGGCGCAAGCATCACGTGTCTTCCGTTACCCGGGATATTTGGGTCCTTGATGTGGATAATAAAAGGCATAAGCAACTGACGACGTATGAAGGTGAAGACCGCAATCCGGCGTGGGCACCCAATGAGCAGGAGATCTATTATTTGTCGGAAAAGAGCGGGTCATTCAATGTGTGGAAGCTCACGATCCTGGACCCCAGTCTGACCGTGCAGGTGTCCAGGTTCGACAAGCATCCCGTACGCTTTCTGACCATGTCCTCCACAGGTACCCTTTGTTATGGTTATAACGGCGAAATATATACCCAGAAGGATGGGGAGGAACCCAGGAAGATAAACATCACCGTGCTGAACGATGGCCGCGCCAAAGAACGAACCTTTGAATCGGTCAACGGAAATATTACGGAAATGGCGGTTTCTCCTGACGGGGAAGAGATTGCTTTTATCAGCAGGGGCGAGGTCTTTGTGACCTCTGTCAAGCATAAACTCACAAAGCGTATCACCAATACGCCCGAGATGGAACGGGATATCAGTTTTAGTCCGGATGGCAGGAGTCTGCTCTACGCATCAGAAAGAAAAGGTAGCTGGAATATCTACCAGACACGCCTGGCCAGAAGTGAAGAGAAGTACTTTTACCTATCCACCGTGGTGACCGAAGAAGACGTTGTTGTAGACACAAAAGAAGCTTTTCAACCGGCATGGTCTCCTGACGGAAAGGAGGTAGCCTACCTGGAAGAGCGCACCACGCTTAAGGTTTTCAACCTGGCTGCCCGCAGAAGCAGGACGGTCATGACAGGGGATCACAGTTATTCATACATCGACGGGGATCAGTATTACCAGTGGTCTCCCGATGGAAAGTATTTCCTGGTGAATTTCTTTGACCGCAACCGTTGGGATAATGAAGTAGGCCTTGTCAATGCTTCAGGGGATGGTAAAGTGGTGAACCTGACCAACAGCGGTTACGGAGACCTTAACCCCAAATGGGTGCTGGGAGGGAAAGCCATGATGTGGATATCGGACCGGTATGGGGCATTTCAACATAGCGGCAGAGGCTCGGAAGATGATATCATGGCGATGTACTTTACGCAGGAAGCCTTTGACCGTGCAAACCTGGATGCAACGGAATGGGATATCCTCAAGAAGGAGGAAGAAAAAGATAAGAAGACCACATCCAATGAGGCAGTTCGCATAGAGATGGACGGGCTTGATCAACGCATCAAGCGACTCACTCCCCGTGCATCATGGCTGGCGGATGCAGTGCTGAGTGATGATGGAGCGACCATTTACTTCCTCAGCAGATCATCGGACAAGGGATATGATCTATGGAGTCACAACATCTACAAAAAGGAAAGCAAGACACTGACCAATGTGGGCGGCAGCGGCAAACTTGCAATCAGCAAGGATGGTAAGTCGATCTTTGTTCAGGCCGACGGGAAATTATACAAGGTGGAGACGGCAGACGGCAAGAAAACAGCTGTTTCTTTTGATGCTGAAATGGAAGTGAATGCGGCCGCAGAGATGGATTATTTCCTGGAACATATGTGGCGCCAGGCTTATAAGAAGTTTTATAAGGAAGATATGCATGGGGTCGACTGGGAATTCTATAAAAAAGAATACCGGAAGAAGTTGCCCTACATTGCAAACCTGCGTGACTTCTCAGAGCTGGCTAGTGAGATGCTCGGCGAACTGAATGCATCACACACCGGTGCGAAGTATCGGGTGAACAAGCCCGACGGATCTGACGAAACCGCTGCGCTCGGTGTGATCTATGATGAAAGCCATACCGGCGACGGATGGAAGATTGCAGAGGTGATCAAGCAGGGGCCACTTGACATGGCTACCTCGAAGGTCAGGGCGGGCACCATCATTGAAAAGATTGACGGGGTGACGATTACTGCCAATATGAATCCTTACCGCTTGCTCAACCGGAAGGAAGGAGTGTACGTCCTGTTATCCGTTTATGATCCTGCCCGAAGCAGCAGGTGGGATGAGCGGGTAAAGGCCATTTCTCTGGGCACCCAAAACGATCTGCTCTACGACAGATGGGTGCGCTCCAGGGAAAGTGAGACGGAACGACTGTCCAAGGGACGAATCGGTTATGTCCATGTGAAAGGTATGAATGATGCCAGTTTCCGTACGGTCTACGACAAGGCTCTGGGTATGTATTATGACAAAGAAGCGCTCATCGTGGATACCCGCTTCAACGGTGGTGGCAACTTGCATGACCAGCTGTGTGTTTTCCTCAACGGGAAGAAATATTATTCTTTGTTGCCAAGGGGGCAGGATCTGGGAATCCGTCCGAGCACAAGATGGACCAAGCCATCATTGGTTTTGATGGGTGAAGGGAATTATTCCGATGCACACCTTTTTCCCTATGCTTATAAAGCTTTGGAGATTGGCAAGCTGGTAGGTATGCCTGTTCCGGGAACGGGTACCTCCGTATGGTGGGAAAGCCTGTACATCGGTTTACGTTTTGGTATTCCGGAAGTGGGTTATCTCGGCAATGACGGCACCTTCATGGAGAACCAGGAATTGAAGCCGGACACCCAGGTGAAGAATGAATATGAGAAAGTGGCTACTGGTGAAGACCAGCAACTGGAGAAGGCGGTGGAAGAGTTACTGAAGGAACTGGGTGCAAAGAAGAAGTGAGGACCCTCACCCCGGCATCTATTCTCTAATGTCTATTAGTCTTGTGACTAGCCCGTTGACCAATTTGTGTAGACACATAGGTCACATAGGATTTTCGCATAGAATTACCTGATTTCACTATGTGTTAACTACTGTGCGCTATGTGCCTATGTGGTTCAGAGAAACGTCTTCTGTGAATAACCTAATTTACCAAATATCAACTAATAGCATTTTTAATTAAGATGAATAAAGTAGCTAAAAGCTACAGGATAGACAGACGAAGGTGCAACCTTCGCCTAACCATCGTATGTGACCTATGCATCTTTCAATTGATCGAGGTGAGGAACCTCACCCCGGCATCTATTCTCTAATGTCTATTAGTCTTGTGACTAACGACTAACTACTTAGTACTTAGTACTAATGAGCCCCCAGTGCACCGATAAACCGGTCAATCTTACCCTGCGTCACATGGTCCATCACCACGATCTTCCACCAGTTGGGTGTTCCATCATGGGTATCCGGCACCAATACGAACTTCTCTGCAACACTTTTGGAGATGGCATTCCCACGGATGGTGATGATATTCATGTGGGGGTGGCGGTAATAGGGGATCTTAAGGTCATCCAGACTATCGCATAGCCTGTCTGTTCTGGCGATCAGCTTTTTGACTTTCTGATGCCATCCGTCGGATCCATGGATGCGCAGGATCATCCAGATAGCGATGGCGTTTGCACCGGAGCGACTGCCGCTCAGGGTATAATCGTGGCCGTGCACATACCGGGCTTCCTTTGTCATCACATAATGCATGTGTCCTTTTCTTATCAGGAAGATGCCCGTTCCGTATGGTGCCTGTAACATCTTGTGGGCATCCATGGTAACGGAAGTGATGTGTTGATTTTTGAATGTGTAGCATGCATCGCTGGAGGAGAACGGGTAGATGAAACCGCCGAAGGCGCCATCCACGTGCAGTTTGAAGGAGATGTTGTTTGAGATGAGCAGATCTGTGACCTCATCAATAGGATCGATGGAGCCGAACATGGTGGTAGACATGTTCATGATCACGATAAAGTGTTTGACGCCTGCGGCCTGTGCGGTGTCCAGCTGGTGCTTGTAATCGGCCATGTCCAGGAGGCGGGTATCGTTATGCACCTTCACCTGAATGGAACGTAAGGAAAGCAGATTGCACCCTTTGGGCATAGAGTAGTGGCTGTCTTCTGAAAACACCACCGCGATCTCTTCACGGGATGCCTTTTTCTCTTCGAGGAAATAATTGCGGTAGATCCAAAGCGCCATGATGTTGGCTTCGGTGCCGCCGGCAGCGACATAGCCGTCCTGCTGGTCTTTTTCTCCACCCAGGATTTCTTCCGCACATAGGGCAATGGCTTCCTTTTCGATCTCCTGTGTTCCGATGAATGCGGTTTCCGCCTGTCCGACCGTATGGCACCCGATATGATTCGGGTTGGCGTTCATGGCCTTCATATAAGGGGCGTCATCCAGGAAGGGCGCATCATCATAAAACTCTTCAGGATCCAGGAAGGAGGCCGGAAGCCCCAGTACATCCCGTTTTCTGAAATCCATGTTTCTGGACAAGGCATCATTCACCTTCTCCTTGATCTTTTTATGGCTATAAGCTTCCCAATGCATGACCTGAAGAATTAGGAGGGCCACCCGGAGGTGAGCACGTCAGCCAGGTGCATGGTTTTGAGCGGAAGGTTGTTCTTTTGGATGAAGCCATCCACGTGCATCAGGCAGGAGGCATCTGTAGAGATCAGGTACTCCGCACCGGCCTCGAGGGCTCTCTCTGCCTTGTTTTGTGCGAGACTGCTGGATATAGACTCAAACTTCACAGCAAAAGAACCTCCGAATCCACAGCAGGTTTCGGTGTCTTCCATTTCTAGCAGCTCCAGGCCTTTTACTTTCTTAAGAAGTTCACGTGGTTCGCGCTTGATGCCGTATTCACGTAAGCCAGCGCAAGAGTCATGGTAGGAGGCCTTTCCTTCCAGCCTGGCACCGATGTCCGTGATCTTGAGAAAATTCACGAGGAAGTCGGACAGTTCGAAGGTGTTCTTCTGCATGGTCCGGTATTGATTGTGAAGAGCAGTGTTCTTGAACAGGTCTTCGTAGTAGTTTTTGATCATGCCTGCACAGGAAGCGGACGGACTCACAATAGGTCGGTCGTGGTGAAGGTCATGTATGCATTTTTCCGCCACATCCTTGGCGTCATCCCAGAATCCCGCCGTAAAGGCCGGCTGACCGCAGCAGGTTTGTTTGGGGTTGTAGTGGACCGTACAGCCCACCTTCTCGAGAATCCGCAGGGTATTCACTGCGGTTTGTGGAAATACCTGATCTATGAAACAGGGTATGAAAAGCTCAACATCCATTGGCAACTGATATTGGCTGCGAAGTTAACCTATTTTGGTTAATTTGGTGAGGTGGTGATTTGAGATGTGATGATTTGGTGACCTGCCAGCCGACGCTTGGCCATTGCGGGGCAGGCTGGTTTGGTGATGGGTGAAGTACTTGGCATAAGAGGTCAAATGGTTCTGACAAGATGCCCTGACTGTCCGGCAAGGCAGGCTCTCTGCGCTCGGCATGACAGGATTCAAGCGGCTGACGGAAATATGAAGGTGCGCAACCGGGTCCTCAAAGCATCACAAATGTCAGACGCGCACCTTCCTTCTCTCATTAATAAAACAGTCTTGTCATCCCGAAGCGCAGCGAGGGATCTATGTAGCAGCATTTTGGATATTGACATACAGCCAATGTCCGGTAATTATTAAAATATTTAATGCGTTGGTCTGACCCCTGCAAATGTCACCCGTTGTTGTACCACGATTTTACCTTGATCTTTTTCTCTTCAATAAATGCGGTCAGTTCTTTGGTGAAATTGTCAAGTGCAGTTATGGCTTCAGGCAGGAAGGAGGTGATCTTCTTTAAATCCGCTTTGGTTAGTTGTATGTTGTCCACCAGGTTTATTATGCCCTTCAGGTTGCAAATAGGCTGGCGAATTTTGTGTGAGGTCATATAGATCATTTCCTCCAGGGAGCTGATGTACTCTTTTTTTGCTTCTTCTGCTCTTTGGCGTTCCGTGATGTCTATTGAAAGAATAAATAATCCTTTTGGGACGGGCTCTATGCGCAGCTCAAACCAACCTTTGGAATCATCCGGGAAGGTGAATTCATTGATCATGGTGCCTGAAGTACGGGTCTTCATACATTTCTCCAATAATTTAAATAAGTCTGTGGTTTCGATGCCGGGGTATTTTTCCATCATTGTATGGCCTAGTAAGTCATCCTTTGAAGCGTACTTGCTTTGCTTTACAACGGCCTTGTTCACATATAAATATCGCCAGTCAAAACCGATGAGTTGGTAACCCTCAATCAGATCGTCAAGCGTGGCGTGGTCTAATGCTTCGTGGTTTGTCCTTTTGGTCATTGCTTTGTTTGCCTACATCAGTGGCTTTGCGTTTCACACACTAATGGGGGTAGGTGATGTCGTTTTCTTTTTTTTGTAATATAATGAAGGTTTTATCTAGCGGAGGGCTATATAAATATACGAAATCCTCTGATTCTGTTATGATGAATAGTTCATGAAGTACAGCGGTTGTGTGGTCAGTTGGGTGGTAATGAAGAGGGCTATCGGTATAAGCTGAATCGTCGTTTATTCATCCCCCTTGCTTAACTCCACCAGTTTCGAAAATGATACCATCAGCCGCTGCTGTTCTTTTAATAAGTACTCGTCAGAGAACGGTGCACCGCAATCACCGTTTGCGATTTGATGGATCAGGGTGTCATTCTCAAAATAACTCCGGTCTTCGTGAATTTCAGATTGGTCAAAGTCGAATGCCTCGGTGTCGCTGTTTTCTTTCATCCTTGTGGAATCCCAGTAAAAAGGCCGGTTGTAGTTGAAGTACTTTTCGAAGATGAAGGATAGTCTTCCATCTAACAAGTAGTATTCCATGATCTTTTGTCCCATTTCTCCGAAATGCCGGGTGATGATCTTTTCCAGCGTATCACCGTCGTAATAGTAATGGGTTTCACCGCCTTCGGTTGTTTCCCAAAGATCTTTTTTGTCAATCCGGGTCCATTCCCATTCAGTTATGGAGTTGACGCGTTTGAAATTCTTCCGGATGGGTGCGAGTTTGTCTGTTAGGTAGTCGTTTACCGGAACGTCTTCCTGCTGAAATGTTTCTTTGAGCAGAATGGTCTTTGGTTTTAGATCTGAAACGATAGGGTGGTTTTCGTTGGGTAGTATTTCTTTTATTTGATTCGTGCAAATGTTAAAGTTAAGGCACAAGTCCTTCTCTATTGTAAAGCGAATATTGCATGAATCAATCTTGGATCCGCTGCCTGTCATCTTATTTCCATCCTTATAAAGTGACAGAGGGTAGTAACGTGGACCTGCCCAGTCCAGGCAGGTCCGTTCCTGTATATTATATTCGCCAACGGTCCAATTGTTTGAGGGTTCGCATCTGGACCCAAAGGCTTCTCCAAATATTTTTAAAGCCATATACCCACCGATCAAAATAAGTGTCAATAGCACTGAGAGTACAATGAGTGCTATTTTAAGGCTCTGGCTCAATTTGCTTGGCTTCGTTTTCTGACTTCTGGCTGCTTTGACAAACAAGTGCAGCTTATCTTTTATTCCAGCTGAATCGGACATCTTGTCCGGGTACCGCGCGCCGTGACATTAGATAGTTAAGTAACAACTTGTAATTGTTATTTCTTAATTATCTGTAGCCCAACAATACGCTCAAAATGTCGTGTGTTCAGCGTAGCCAGTTTCAGCCCGTGCTGAATTGCGGTGGCTCCAATAAACAGGTCCGGTATCTCGATTTGCTTCCTGTCCCGTTTTAATTGTCGTTGGATATCAATGGCTGTCTTGTTGATATCATTATCGAAAGGGAGCACGGAAATGGTCTGAAAGAATTTATCCCAGAATTCGTCCTGCACCGTTGAACTGCCGGCATATACTTCATACGCAGTGATTGCAGAAACAGCAAACAACTGGTACCTGTTGGTCAATTCGTAAAAGAAGGACTTGGATTTGTTTTTCTTGCGATAAAAGTCAATCAGGACAGAGGTGTCCAGGCAGATCATCTCTATCGCCATTGGCTGAATTTCTTGCGGTTCTCAAGAAAGACTTTGTATTGGTCATCCGTCATGACAGGAGCTTCCAACAACATTTGTTGCAGATCGGTGATCTCTGCTTTAGACTTACCGGCGAGGAATTTGTCATCCAGTTCGGCTTTGAGCCTTGCAACCTGGCTGGCCGGCATTTGCCTGATCAATTTCATGATCTGTTTATATCCTATGTTGAGTTTGATCTCCATATCTCAAATTTACGAAATATTGGTATTGGAAGTTGCGGGTTTTCGATTTTACCCCTGCTGGCGCGGACGTTTCGTTTGGGCCTGTACTTCAAACTTTGATTCATTCGCTATTTTAATGATGTATTTATGTTTGAAGCGATGCCTTCTAAATAGGTAAGTGCGATTCCCGGACGAGACGTCCGCGCTAGCGTGGGTGTTGTTCAGAAGGTTTATTATCCCCTTGATGTTACAAATAGGCTGACGTATCTTATGTGAGGTCATATAGATCATTTCCTCCAGGGAGTTGATGTATTCTTTTTTGGCCTCTTCAGCCCTTTTACGTTCTGTGATATCAATTGAAAGAATAAATAATCCCCTGGGAACAGGTTCTATTCGCAATTCAAACCAGCCTTTGGAATTATCAGGGAAGGTGAACTCATTGATCATGGTGCTTGAAGTACGTGTCTTCATGCATTTTTCCAATAGTTTAAATAAGTCGGTCGTTTCGATGCCGGGGTATTTTTCCATCATCGTATGGCCAACCAGGTCATTTTTTGAAGTGTACTTGCTTTGTTTTATGACGGCCTTATTCACATATAAATAGCGCCAGTCGAAACCGATCAGTTGGTAACCCTCAATCAGATCGTCGAGTGTGGCGTGGTCTAAAGCCTGGTGGTTTGTCTTATTGGTCATCGTTTTGTTTGCTTACCTGCTTGTTTTCGTAACGCAGCAGTATTGGAATACACCTTTTCTGTTTAGCAATACGAATGAAGGTTTTGAATAGCGGAGGGGTATATAAACATACGAAATTCCTGATTCAGTTGGGATGAATAGTTGATGAAGTGCAGCCGTTGTGTGGTCAGTTGGGTGAACCTGCCTCGGTTATGTGTATGGAAAGTTCAATTGCAGGGAGAACTGGTGTTTCGATGTGATTACATCCTTGCTAGCAGGAGAGCCTACCCAATAATATACCCCAACACCATTAGGATAATATACGGTAATATGATCAGTATATTCTGTTTGTTTTCAACCTGGTAAATTAGTCTTGTCCCTACAAATAGGATGATCATTGAACTTATTGCTGCCAAAACCAGGAGAATGTTTATAGTCGCTAATATAACAGGATAGTCTATAAAATATGGCGTTTTTAAAGGTGATATTAACAAAATTGGAATTAGTGAGAATGCCACAATAAATCTTGTTTGAGCTATATTTCCTGCTTTATGTGAGTAGTGCTTTCCAATGGTGTGAATTAAAAATGGTATCAGGTATTTGAAAATGATGAAGTATATAATAATCCCAAATACCATTGGAAGAATATACATTGCAAGTCTTGGTGACAGTGGGCTGCTATTTGAGTTGGGAATAAGAGGAAACAGAACTTCATATAACATTATAAAGCTCATTGGTAGCAAGATAGTAAGCAGAATGATAATGTTGGTTCTTCTGCCATGCTGCCCATCGTCATTTTGCATAAGCTCTTTAAAAGTTCTCTCAGGCTTATATATTATTGAAAAATATTCTTTCATTGAATGGATTTTACCTTGCCGCACGTTCCTGCCGCGGCACCCTGCTCAGCAACCACAGCCCCACCACGAAGAACAGCATCAGTGCGAAGGTGGAGTTGCGCATGCTGCCGGTGAGCTCTTCAATCAGACCATAGCTGAGCGTGCCCAGCACAATGCCCAGCTTCTCGCTGAGTTCGAAGAAGCTGAAGTAGGAGGCGTGGTCCTCCGTTTCCGGTAAGATCTTGGAATAGGTGGAGCGCGACAACGACTGGATGCCGCCCATCACCAGGCCCACTAAGGCGGCTACTATGTAAAAGGCCTCCGGACTATAAACAAAGTAGGCGGACACACAGATGCCCACCCATATGCCCAGGCTCACACCCAATGCCTTGATATTGCCAATGCGGGAAGACAGCCGTGAGAAACTCCACGAGCCCCCGATGGCCACAAACTGGATGATGAGGATGGTCAGGATCAGTTGGTCTTCTTTCATGTGTACCTCTTTGTCTGCAAAGGATGTAGCCATGTACATGACGGTCTGTACGCCCATGCTGTAGACAAAAAAGGCCAATACAAAGCGGTGCAGATGCGGGGAACGGCGGATGTCGGCAAAGACGTCCAGCAGTTCCCGGTAGCCTTCCAGCAGGATGTTGCCCTGCGCTTCTTTTTTGTAAACGTTCTTTGGCAGTCTGGCGAAGGTGATGTGGGCAAAACCGAACCACCAAAGCCCGGTCAGCAGAAAGGACCACCGCGCTGCACTCCCGTCTTCCGGTAGTCCGAACCACATGGGCTTTTGAATCATGATGAGGTTCAGGATCAACAACAGGGCGCTGCCCACATAGCCCAGGCCGTAACCGAAGGCACTTACTTTGTCCTGGTCCTCAGGTTCTGCGATCTCAGGCAGGTAGGCATTGTAGAAAACCAGACTGCCCGCAAACCCGATGGTGGCCAGC
>JAGQZQ010000069.1:0-6178 GCA_020435415.1 Flavobacteriales bacterium | reverse complement strand
AGTTGCTGCCGTCAAAGAAGAAAAGTGCGGCGCAGGCGGAAGAACCGATGTAGCAGAACATGCGCATGAAACCTTTTTTCATCCCGCTGTAATCCGCAATGCCCGAAAGCAAGGGAGAAATCAACGTCACGACCAGGAATCCGAGTGACAGGGTATAGGACAGGAGGGCGGTGTTGGTGTACTGGCGACCGAGGAATTCCACCTGGTCGCTGCCGTTAACTGTTGTTACTGCGCTGTAATAGATCGGGAAAATGGTTGAGGTGATGACCAGGCTGTAGACTGAGTTCGCCCAGTCGTACATGGCCCAGGCCCGGATGATCTTTTTATCACCCTTTTGCATGCCGGTAGTTTTTTACCGTATCGGCGAACAGCCGGACCTTGTCCGGATCGGTGTCAGGGTATAGGCCATGTCCGAGGTTCGCAATGTGGCCGGTCGGACCGAATGCTTCCAGCATGGCATGCGTGGACTTGACGATGGTGTCGTTGTCGGCATAGAGCAGACATGGATCCAGGTTGCCCTGCAATGACCGCTGGTCGCCGGCCATGGCACGGGCTTCGGTGATGTTCATGTTCCAGTCGAGACCGATCACTTCACAGGGCAGCTGCATCAACTCATCCAGCGCAAAGTAAGCTCCTTTGGCGAAGACGATGATCGGGACTTCGGTAATGGCGCTACAGATGGACTGCAACGCCGGTATGGCGAATTGGCGGTATTGCTCCGGCGACAGGATGCCGGCCCATGAATCGAAGATCTGCACCATGTCCACACCCGCGGCGATCTGTGCTTTCAGGTAGGCCAGGGTGGAGGCTGTGATCATGTCCATCATCCGCTGACTTTCTGCCGGACGGGTATAGAGCCATTTCCTCGCGGTGGAAAACGTTTTCGAGCCACTGCCTTCTACCATGTAGGAGAAGATGGTCCATGGTGCTCCGGCAAAACCGATGAGCGGAACGCGGCCATTCAGTTCTTTCTTGGCCATGCGTACTTCCTCAATGACATAGTTGAGGGAGGACTCCGGTTCGGCGATCCTTAGCTTGTCAATGTCACCGACGGTGCGGATGAACTCGTTGAATACCGGTCCTTTTTCTTCCACCACCTCGTAGGGTAGTCCCATGGCTTCCGGGATCACAAGGATGTCGGAAAAGAGGATGGCGGCATCCACACCGATCAGGTCCACCGGCTGCAGGGTCACCTGGCATGCCAGCTCCGGGTTCTCTACAAGTTGCTTAAAACTTCCGGCCTGCTGACGCACCTTGCGGTATTCGGGAAACACACGACCGGCCTGACGCATCAGCCATACGGGTGTCCGTTCAGTGTCCAGGCCACGGGCTGCCCGCAGGATCAGGTCGTTTTGTAAGGTCATGACGGCCGGCGATCAGGCGCTTTGTTTCTCATTTTGTTTGATGAGGTTAAGCGCGGAACCCGCCTTGAACCATTCGATCTGACTTTGGTTGTAGGTGTGGTTTACCTTGATGGATTCCGTTGACCCGTCTGCATGTTGCAGTTCCAGGGTTAACGGTTTGTCCGGTGCGAAGTCTTTCAGATCGGTAAAGGCGAAGGTATCATCTTCCCTGATCTTGTCGTAGTCGCTTTCATTGGAGAAGGTGATGGCCAGCATGCCCTGCTTCTTCAGGTTCGTTTCATGGATACGGGCGAATGATTTTACCAGCACCGCTCTTACCCCGAGATGACGTGGCTGCATGGCGGCATGTTCGCGCGATGAACCTTCTCCGTAGTTGGAGTCGCCCACAACGATGGTCGGAATGCCTTTGGCCTTGTAGTCGCGTTGTACGGCAGGTACTTCACCGTATTCTCCGGTCACCACGTTCTTTACCTTGTTGGTCTCATCATTGAATGCGTTGACTGCACCGGTGAGGGTGTTGTTGGAGATGTTGTCGAGGTGGCCCCGGTAGCGCAACCACGGACCTGCCATAGAGATGTGGTCGGTGGTACATTTGCCTTTGGCTTTGATGAGAAGTCGTACACCGGTGAGGTTCTGACCATCCCAAGGCTTGAAGGGGTCGAGCAATTGGAGGCGTTCGGAGTCGGGTTTTACGACGACCTCAACATTGCTACCGTCTGCGGCAGGGGCCTGGAATCCGGCATCTTCCACAGCAAAACCGTTGGGTGGCAGTTCAAAACCGGTGGGTTCATCGAATTTTACCTGGCTGCCGTCTTCGGAGGTCAGAGTGTCTGTCATCGGGTTGAAGCCGAGGTCACCGGCAATGGCCATGGCTGTAACGAGTTCAGGTGATCCCACAAATGCATAGGTGTTCGGATTGCCATCGGCACGCTTCGCGAAGTTCCGGTTGAAGGAATGTACAATGGTGTTCTTTTCACCTTTATCGGCACCTTCACGCGCCCACTGTCCGATGCATGGACCGCAGGCATTGGCGAATACGTTCGCACCGATCTCGTTGAACGTATCGATGAATCCGTCACGGTCAATGGTGAAGCGAACCTGCTCGGAGCCCGGAGTCACGGTGAACTGTGCCTTGGCTTTGAGGTGCTTGTCTTTGGCCTGCTTCGCGATGGATGCGGAGCGGGAAATATCTTCGTATGAAGAGTTGGTGCAGGAACCGATCAGGCCTACTTCGATCTTGGTAGGCCAGCCGTTCTTTTCTGCCGCCTCTTTCATTTTGGAGATCGGTGTGGCGATGTCCGGGGAGAATGGTCCGTTCAGATGTGGCTCCAGTTCCGATAGGTTGATCTCGATCACCTGGTCGAAATATTTCTCAGGATCGGCATACACTTCTGCATCGCCGGTAAGGTGTTCTTTGATGCCATTGGCGAGTTCCGCTACTTCAGCGCGGCCTGTGGCCTGGAGGTAACGGGCCATGGATTCGTCGTATCCAAAGGTGGACGTGGTGGCGCCGATCTCCGCACCCATGTTACAGATGGTGCCTTTACCGGTGCATGACAGGGAGCGTGCCCCTTCGCCGAAATATTCTACGATGCATCCGGTGCCGCCTTTTACGGTAAGGATGCCGGCTACTTTCAGGATGACGTCTTTGGCGGAAGTCCATCCACTCAGTTTTCCGGTGAGCTTCACACCTATGAGTTTGGGGAATTTCAGTTCCCATGCCATGCCGGCCATCACGTCTACCGCATCCGCACCTCCCACGCCAATGGCTACCATGCCGAGTCCACCGGCATTCACAGTGTGTGAGTCGGTACCGATCATCATTCCGCCGGGGAAAGCATAGTTCTCAAGGACCACCTGGTGGATGATACCGGCGCCGGGCTTCCAGAAACCGATGCCGTATTTATTGGAGACGGAAGAAAGGAAATTGAATACCTCATTGTTTTTGTTGATGGCTTCCTGCAAATCCTTGTCGGCGCCCACGCGTGCCTGGATCAGGTGATCGGCGTGCACGGTGGATGGCACCGCGGCCTGTTTTTTTCCTGCCTGCATGAATTGGAGGAGGGCCATCTGGGCGGTGGCATCCTGCATGGCCACGCGGTCTGGTGCGAAGTCAACATAGGATTTTCCACGTTCAAAAGCCTGGGTGGCGTTGCCTTCCCACAGGTGGGTGTACAGAATTTTTTCCGAAAGGGTAAGCGGACGTTTAACAATATTCCGGGCTGCCTGAATGCGCTCGGGAAAACGGGCATACACTGCCTTGATCATGTCTAGATCGAATATCATAAGATGGGCTTTAGGTGTTCATGTTCAGAGGGTGCGAAATTAGCAAAATGACGATATAATAGCAATGATTGTTGACTATCCATCGATATGGCCGGCAGTGGCTGACTCTTTAAAAATTGATGTTTAAGGTTTGGGGTTTCAGGTTTCTGGTTTCTGGTTTCTGGTTTGTGGTTTCTGGTTTGTATTGCCCTCATCGCCTTTGCCTAGCCGCTATGACGGAGCAAGGCCGTATCCCGTACATACGGGAGAAGGAAGGTGGTTTGTGGACCATGGACATTGGTACCTGGCTTTATACTGAAAGAATTAAGATGGTGTGCCATTTTGTACGGCGATCAATATTAGGCCTATTTGTAATCCCGAAGGGACACCTGAAAGAAATAAGAAATAAGAATTAGGAATGAAGAGGGTGAGCCATTTTGCATTGCAGTCAATGGTTGGCATGTCGCAATCCCGACGCAAAACAATAGATAGAAGACACTAGATAATAGATACCAGACAAGATTAATTCATCACATCTCAAACCAGCCTGCCCGTACAATGGCTAACCCGTCGGCTGGCAGGTCACCAAATCACCACATCGTCACATTAACACATTAACACATTAACACATTACCGCATTAACATATCACCCCATCATATTTTAAAAATCTCACAACACTTGTCGGTGATATCCATTTTCCATATATTTGCAGCCTTGTTTTGAAAAAAGAAAAGCAATTTTATGGCAAACCATAAATCGTCACTGAAAAGAATTCGCACCACGGAAGCCCGTGCGGAGCGCAACAAATACAAGCACAGAACCACCCGTAATGTGTTGAAAAAGCTGCGCACCACCACTGATAAGAAAGAAGCGGCTGAATTGCTTCCGAAGGTAACCGCCATGTTGGATAAGTTGGCCAAGACCAACATCATCCATAAGAACAAGGCTGCGAACCTGAAATCAAGCATTGCCAAGCAAGTAGCTTCATTGAAGTAAGCATAGAAAACCCCCAACGAAAAAACCCGTCATGCCGACGGGTTTTTTTATATCCTTTCATAGCAGAAGCCTATTCCAGCATGCCTTTCAGTTTCCATATGGCACCCTGGTTGATCTCATCGTAAACCGCCTCATAGATCTTTTTCTTCTCCTTTGTGGTGAGGTGCCAGCTCAGAGAAACTTTGTCGTCCTTTTCATTGTACATCTGGAGGTTCACCACATCGATGCCACTTTCAAACCATTTACTGGCATACTGCAACAGCTGGTCGTGGTCCATATCCTGGGTGATGAACAGGTTATCGTACATCTTCCCGATCGGGCTGAGCATATTTTGTACAAGGGTTCCCCTCGGATTTTCTTCGATCTTGAATTCCTTGTAGCGGTCCCTGACCTGAACCAGCACGATGCCGCTGGTGTTATTGGCAATCCATTCCCTGAAGGTGTATATGAATTTCAGACTGGTCTTGAGTCCGAAGTTATCTCGTAATCCCGCATCCATCACTTGCAGCGGCGGATCACTGGGCAATGAAACGATTGGTGAAATGTAAGGAAAGGATGCGTTCATGCGCAGGGCACTGGTGAAACGAAGATTGTACGGATTGGCATCTTCAAAGAAGCGCGTGAATTCGATTCCTTCAAGCAACGGTTCGTTGATAAGATTTTCAAACGGTGGGTTCTGGGTAAGGTAAGAGATTGGCTGGGATGCGATGTATAACCGGCGGCCATCGTTCAGAATGCTCGGGGTGAAGATCATCATCGGAATACGTGAATTGAATTCCGGGATGGAGTAATCCTTCATTCTTTTGTTGAGTATGTTTCCCGTATTCGCAATCAGTTGTTGTTCGAAAGCATATCCCCGGTCTTTCCGGTAAATTTGTCCTTCATATTCGAATTTCTGCAATCGCAGGAAAAAGTCATTCACTGCCACGCTGAATGCCATGGGGTTGAGAATGTCTTTGCCGATATTCACAATATACTCATGATCGTTCAGATTAGGTGGGTCAACATTGACCTGTGATCTGAAGTAGAGCTCCCGTAGATAGGCAGCACCCACCATGCCACCTGACGAACCTGTGATAAGCATGGTGTGCTTCAATAGCTGGCCATTGGTCAGACTATCCGCATATTGCAGGGCGCGGTATGTCCACACCGATGCTCTCAATCCACCTCCGCTTGTATTAACGATGATCAGTTTCGGTTTCGCTGTGACCTGGCCTTTTGCATTCCGAATTGTGTTTTTTTCTTTCCAGTTATTGAGGATCTGGATGGTGTTTTCCACATCCATCCCATGAAGCTGACGCTGATAGTTGAGCTCCTTCAGGGCGGTAGCATTGTATTCGGGTTTATGCGTGCTCTGATAATTAAGCCCATAGGCGCGGTTACCCGGGTTGAATGATTCGAACTGTGCGATGTAATTAATAAACAGAAATAGAAGAGCATATACGGTAAACGACCAGCCTCGCAGCCAGAATTTGAGGGCGTAGGAAAGCATCAGAAACATGGTGAACAGCAGGATAATGCTGGCACCGGCAGGGATCATGAAGAAGTTGCC